>JBAXVH010000026.1:0-10142 GCA_037129215.1 Bacteroidota bacterium
GTATAGGAAAATGAGTACTTTTATCTTTAGCAGATAGCCATGCATGGTGATATTGTATCACCCTTAAAGTACCTGGCAGTGCAAATTCAATCTCCTGATTTACCGTAAACAAATAGTCGGCAGCAGAATCGCCAATAGACCATTTGTCGGAATCTGCATCATACTTATATCCTACCGGCTCCAATGATGATGGAATGATATTATCCACCTTACTGAAATCCGCTATTACAACCGGCACATGTTGTGCGCCAATATTTTCTACTGCAAAGCTTTTTCTTTTCTGAAAATCAAAAGGACTATAAGCCGTTAACTTATTAATTTCAGGAACTTTAGTCCAGGTATCGGTTGTATTAATAAAGTTGTATCTTTTTACTATATCCTTACAAACAGGAATTTCCAGTTCAGGATCTTCGGTAAGGGAAACCCTGATAGTATCACCAATACCATCTTCCAGTAATGTACCAATACCAATAGCAGATTTTATTCTGCCATCTTCCCCATCGCCTGCTTCAGTTACTCCAAGATGAAGGGAATAACATTCTCTGAATTCCTCCTGCATTTTACTAATCAATAATCGGTAAGCCTGAACCATCACCTGAGGATTGCTTGATTTCATACTCAGTATAATGTTATGATAGGATTCTCCACGGGCTATTCTCAGAAATTCCATAGCGCTTTCTACCATCCCCATTGGCGTATCGCCATACCTACTCATGATTCTATCGCTAAGAGAGCCATGATTGGTACCAATACGCATTGCCGTGCCATATTCCTTACATATCTTAACTAAGGGCGTAAATCTGTCGCGAATACGATCTATTTCCTCTACATATTCTGCATCGGTATAATCTATTTGTTCAAATTTCTTTTTATCAACGTAATTACCCGGGTTTACACGAACCTTCTCAATAATTCTGGCAGCAACTTCTGCTGCATTAGGTGTAAAATGAATATCTGCAATAAGTGGTACCGTACAACCTCGTTTCTTCAGTTCATTTTTGATATTTAAAAGGTTCTCCGCTTCTTTTATAGATGGAGCGGTTATACGTACCAGTTCTGCCCCTGCTTCCACACAGCGTAAAGTCTGTTCTACCGTAGCAAGGGTATTCATGGTATCGGTGGTAGTCATGGTCTGAATTCTGATTGGGTGTAGATTACCCAATAATAAATCGCCAATTTTCACCTCCTTTGTAAGAAGCCTTTTATACTGTGTAAGTGAATTACTATATAGTTGCATATTAATCTGTTTGTTGATTGGCTTAATACCAATTGGGGCAAAATTATAGTTTAAAACATTTGGTAGAAGCAAATGTTTAATAAGATCAATCTTACCGCTTTCCAAATCATTTTAACATTTAAACGTATTATTATGTTACTTTGCTACCAGATGCCATATTTTCTAAATATTAAGCCAATTCTTATCGTTTAACAAAATAGTATGATATGAATTTGTTGCTTTGGAACAGAAATTGATATCTATTTAAGCAAATAATAATTAAACCAACTAAATTGTTTTGTTATGGAAATTAAGAAAAAATCAAAAGTGCTTCTTTGTGAAGATGATACCAACTTAGGTTCAGTAATGAAGAATTTCTTAGAAATAAACGACTTTGAAGTAGTACTTGAAAGAGATGGCCGCTTAGGACTAGCTGCTTTCCAGCGCGAAAAATTCGACATCTGCTTACTGGATGTAATGATGCCTAATATGGACGGATTTACCGTAGCAGAAGAAATAAGAGATATAGATCCTGATGTGCCTTTATTCTTTGTAAGTGCAAAGACTATGAAGGAAGATATCATTCAGGGTTATAAACTTGGTGCCGACGATTATATCGTTAAACCATTTGATAGCGATGTATTATTAATGAAGATTAAAGCTATTCTTAAACGTAATGAAGAAGAGAATAGAGTTAGCGACAATATTGAATTTGATCTTGGCAGCTACCACTTCAATCCAAAATTAAGAGAACTTGCTATTAAAGGTAAGACCATCACATTATCTCCTAAAGAGAACGATTTATTAAAGATGCTTGCTGAGCATAAGAACGATTTATTGCCAAGAGAAAGAGCATTAAAAAAGATCTGGGGTAGCGATACTTATTTCAATGGTAGAAGCATGGATGTATACATTGCAAAACTTAGAAAATATCTGAAAGATGATACTAAGATTGAAATTGTAAATATTCATGGTAATGGTTTCAGATTAGTAGCTCCTTAATAATCTATTAGCTAATTAGCTGATGTGCTAATTAATACATAAAAAAAAGCAGGTTGAAATTTCAACCTGCTTTTTTTTATGTATTTGTATATCGTATTCAATTAGCTAATTAGCGTATGGGCACATTAGCTAATTAAGAGATTATTTCACTTCAATACTATCATTCATATCATTATCCACCAGGATACGACCACAGTTTTCACAAACAATAATCTTTTTGTGAAGACGTAATTCACTTTGTCTTTGAGGTGGAATTGAATTGAAACAACCACCACAAGCATCTCTGTCTACAGGCACTACCGATAAACCATTTCTGTAGTTCTTTCTGATACGATCGTAGCTGTATATTAAACGCTCATCAATATGTGTTCTTGCTTCGTCGCTTAATTTTCTGAAATGCGTTTCTTCTTTCTGTGTATCAGCAATAATTTTCTCTAATTCACTTTTCTTATGTGTTAATACACCTTCTTTAGTAGCAATAAGCTTCTTAGAATTCTCCAGAGACTTTACTTTATCAGCAAGTTCTTCGTTAGCATCACGGATATGTTTTTCACAAAGTTTAATTTCCAGATTCTGCATTTCTATTTCTTTAGAAATTGCTTCAAATTCTCTGCTATTCTTTACATTATCACTTTGCTTTTCGTATTTAGCTATTAAAGCTTCCGCTTCTTTAATGGCCTCTTTCTTACTATCAATAAATTCAGAAATACCATTAATTTCTTCTTCAATTCTTGTTTTACGGCTAAAAAGACCCGTAATCTCATCTTCAAGGTCTTTAACTTCCATTGGAAGTTCTCCTCTTAGAATTTCAATTCCATCCAGTTTGCTGTCAACTTTCTGAAGCTTTACTAAGGCAGTTAATTTTTCTTTTACCGAAAAGTCTTTTGATGTAGCCATAATCTTTATAAATATTAATGCATTTACTATTTAAAACTAATTATCCGTTGATGTTACTCAACAGAAATAAAACACCGGATTGGTGCTTACTGTAGTTTTAAGGACGGCAAAAGTAGGGAAATTTGATTGTAAAACCTCTGTTAATATATCTATAGTATATTGTTCGCTCTCCCAATGCCCTATATCAGCAATGATTAATTTGTTCTCGGCATCAAAAAATTCGTGGTATTTATAGTCTGCACTGATAAAAATGTCCGCTTTGGCCGATATTGCTTTTTTAGTTAAAAAACTACCTGCACCACCACATAAAGCCACTCTTTTAATGGGTTTTCCCAATAAAGCAGTATGTCGGATGAGCGTTAAATTGAATTTATCTTTAAGTGATTTCAGAAAATCTGTCTCTTCTATTGGCGCTTCCAACTCCCCTATTAAGCCACTACCAATGGCAGAATAGGTGTTTTCTAAAGCAACAATATCATACGCCACTTCCTCGTAGGGATGCGACTCTTTTAACGCTTTTATTACATTATGCTGCAAATAAGCGGGAAATATTACTTCCACTTTTATTTCGGCCTCGGTATGTCGGCTTCCTTTTTCGCCTACAAATGGAGTAGCATTATCCGAAGCTTTAAAAGTTCCCTCACCGGCTACAGAAAACGAACATTCGCTGTAATTTCCAATATTGCCAGCACCGGCATTAAACATTGCCTGTTTTACCTTTTCGGCATGGTCTGCAGGAATAAAAGTATAAAACTTTCTAAGCAAGTCGTCTTTGGGTTGTAATACCAATCTGTTTACCAATCCTATTTTATCCGCAATTTTACCATTTACCCCTGCTATTACTTTGTCCAGACTGGTATGAATTGCATAGATAGCAATATCATTTTTAATAGCAGCAATTACCGTTCTTTCTACATAATTACGGCCAGTTATCTTTTTTAATCCACCAAATATAACCGGATGATGCGCCACAATAAGGTTGCATCCTTTTGCCACAGCTTCTGCCACCACTTCCTCTGTAACATCGAGTGTACAGAGTATTCCGGAGCATTCCCATTGCTCATTTCCTGTTAGTAAACCGCAATTATCATAGGATTCCTGCAAGGAGGAAGATGCTAATTGTTCTAATAGTTGGATAATATTTGTTACTTTCATGTGCTTAATAGCTTGCTAAACTAATAATTGTGATGGTAAAAGAAGGATATTTTATTTATAACGGTAAGTTTTTTGAAAATAATGAATCCGTAATTTCAGCCGATAACAGGTCTTTCCGATATGGTGATGGGTTCTTTGAAACTATGCTTTGCAATAAAGGTAATATTCATTTCTGGGAATATCATAAAGATAGAATTAACGATGCTATTATCAGATTGCAATTTGATAAAGCCAATCATTTCAGTATTGATAACCTGACTTTTCTAATCAATAAATTAATTCATAAGAATAAAATAAACGGTACAGCCCGGGTAAGAATTAATTTTTTCAGGGGCGATGGTGGCCTTTTTGATCCTACCAATAACCACATTAATTTTATCATTCAAACATGGGTTATACAGCCTACCTTTCACATATATAAGGAAAATGGTTTGCAGATTGATTTCTTTCCCGATGGCAGAAAAGCCTGCGATAGTTTTTCCAGCATAAAAAGTAATAATTATCTTACTTATGCCATGGCTGCTTTGTGGGCTAAAAAAGAGCAGCTGAACGATGCTGTAGTACTAAACCAATACGATAGAATTGCCGACACTACTATTGCCAATATTTTTATGGTTGATAGTAAGGGAACTATTCTTACCCCTAAGCTTTCGGAAGGTTGTGTAAACGGTATTATCAGACGACATTTACTGGAAAATTCCGGCAGAGAAATACAGGAAGCCGAGATTACCCGGAACGACCTGTTAAACGCCCAGGAAATCTTTCTTACCAATGCAATTAAAGGAATTAGCTGGGTAGGTAGTATTGGCTCGCACAAACTTACCAATCATGTAAGCAAGGCCATCTATATACAAATGAACTTTCATCAATATATGTAATATAAAAGAGGCACTCCATGGAGTGCCTCTTTTATTATTTATTTTATGCCTAAACTATCCAGTTCTTTTGGATAAACCGTAGGAAAGGCTTTTCTCTTTCTTAATTTTCCGGCAACAAAGTTACCTACTTTCTGTGCATCTTCTTCGGTAGTAAAAGGATGAATTCCTGGAACCCCTGGTATATAATTCTGATGAATATACACGGTATCATTTACCAAGATATTATATCCCCAACCTGCCGAATCTTTAAAGGTTACTGTTTTTATAACCCTGCCATTTGATGAACCGTTCTTAAATATATTCCCGTATTTAGAAACTAAAAAAACGGCTAAAGAGAATATAAAAAAGATGTAAACCCAGTATTTTTTAATTACTGTCATGGCTTGCGTCATAAGTCAAATCTGGTCTGAACTCAGAAGTATTATTAAAGTAAGTACCACCGCCAGTACCTAAAGCTACAAAACATCTGCCATTTACGGTAAATCCAATTGCACCTTCTCTTAAAGATCTCTGATAAGGAGTTTTACGAGTCCAGGTATCTGTAGTAATGTTATACATCCATGTTTTAGCAGTATAGCTACCATTAATCATACCAGTGGTAAGGTATGCAAGTGAATCTTTTACAAACAACACTGCATTAGTTCTTGCAATATCGGTATAATCATCATCTTTAGTTAAATTAGCAGTATTAATAATATCACCCAAAGAAGTCCATTGAGAAGTTCCTGGATTGTAGCAAAGCATTTCTTTTACCATATTGCCACTGCTTCCAGTTCCTGTTACCACATAAGCCTTATTGTTGTATACAAAAGAACAAGCTGCATAACGTGATTGAGGCATAGAAGTTTTAGAAGTCCACTTATCGTTTATAGGATCATAAACCAGCAAATCGTTTAAAGCTCTGTTACCCAATCCACCAGCAATATATCCAGTATCTCTGATAGCAAAAGCTACAGCATCTCTTCTTGCATTAATTCCAGGGAAATTTGGATCTTGTGGTAAAGAAGCCTTTCTTGCCCACGTATTGGTACCTGGAGTATATTCCCAGTTATCAATTAAATTGTATTTTCCATCGTTACCAGTAGCTACATAACCTTTTCCGTTACAAACAAAAGCTACAGCACCACTTCTTACAGAAGCAGTATCGGTACCGCTAACCATATAACTTGGTTGAGAAAAAGCACCTAAACCACTGTAAGCACCTAAATTACCATTGGCAGTAGGATCAAATACCCAAAGATCGTTGTATTTACCATTGTTATACAAAGTAGTATTGTTACCTGGATACTGATTGCTGTAACTATCAAAACCTGTACCAATATATACTTTATTACCTATTACAAAACTTACTGCCTCACTTCTTGCAGCGAATCCAGCCTCAGCACATTTAATCCAGTCACCACTTGTTTCAGTAGAGGTTGAATCGGTACTTTTAGAACAAGACGCTACTAAAAGAGCAATACTTGCAGGCAGAAAAAAGAAATACTTAAAATACTTCATTGAACTAATTTTTTTTAGATTAATAATTGAAAAGCACAGAGTGTACAGATTCAATAGGCCGCAAACATAAAAATATTATCTGCTAAGATTTTGCAAATTATCATATCTAACACAAATTAAACTGAAAAACAGCTTTTTACGCTTCATTTTGCTGATTTGTACAACAATAACCGACCATTAATAATCAAATTATGAACTTATTTAACAAGCTTTTCTTTTTAAAACCATTCATTTCCTTCTTTAAACACGATTCCTAAACCAATTCTGGTGCTTTTTTTAGTAGGAAATACGTCCCTGTTTTTATTTTATAAGCTTATTTATTTGTCATACTATACAATTAAATAATACATACCCACTTAAAATAAAAATGGCTATCCTGCAATTCTGCCTCCATATGATTCCGAAATACATGTCATTAAGATTATTATTTATCTATAAGATTCCAGAATACATGCCATAAATAAAAATATTTATCCTATAGATTCCGGAATACATGCCATTAAGATTTTTATTTATCTATAGGATTCCAGAATACATGCCATAAATAAAAATATTTACCCTACAGATTCCGGAATACATGCCATTAAGATTTTTATTTATCTATAGGATTTCAGAATACATGCCATTTGGAATATTTGAAGGATATATATTTTAAAATACAGCCTATCCATATTAATAACGATACCTTTGAGTGATTATCAAATAATAATCCACCCATATTTCTTTACAATTCTTTATAGTAAAAGAGCTTTAAAAACTGCGGGCTGCCATTGCATAATTATTATCGGTATAGAAAACCGGATTTACTTTAATAAATATTTGAAATGAAAACGAATGACCGATTTTTTGGTAATCTTTTCGACAATATTCATATCACACCAAGCCGATTAACCTCTTTTAGTAACTATACGCTTGCCAGATTAAAAAAGACTAATCCCAATAACGTATTCGACGATATTATTGCATTGTTAACCCCTTTAGATAATCAATTTTCAACCGAAGCTACTACTCTGGATACTTCACAAAATATTCAAAAGGGACAAACTAATTTAGTGGATGAATTTACTACCAACTTCAAACATAGTATCAGTGAACTGGAAGGCGTAATTGCTTATGCCATTGGCGGTAAAAAGCAAGTAGGTTTTATAGAGTTTTTTCCTAATGGATTAACAGAATACAATAATGCAAACCGTAAAGAAATGTCGTTACTGATAAACCGACTGGATATACTGGCCGATAAGTACAGTAAGGAACTTGGTTCTAATATTACGGCTGAACTAAAAGGTTTTAAAACAGACTGGGATACTGTATATGAAGAACAGGGTACTGCCAAAGCGGACGTAAGTAAAAACAGGAGTGAGAAATCTTTTACCCGCACTGCACTCGAAATTGCTTTAATGAAAGCCATACATACTGTAGGACTGGAATTTACTGATAATATAGATGTTTGCAGCAGTATTTTCAACTTCAATTTATTGTACTATGTTACCAAGCATAAACATCATCATTACACAGGCAGTTTACAGGTAGGAGAAAGCAGTACTATTATCAACAAAAGACTAAACTCAATAGTAAAAATACGGGTAAATAATACGGGTACCAATGCGGACATAAAAATATGGCTGGCTGCTAACGAAACAGAAGAAGTTCCTGTAAATGCGTTAATAGTAAAGGCTGGCAAAACAACTATTAAAGATGCCGCTGAACTGGGCGATATAAACAATACTTTTTTGCGGGTAATTAATATCAGCGCAGTAAACGATGCGGAGTATGAAGTGGAAGTAATAGGATAAAAAAGGCTGAGCTTTATATGCCTTAATCATAATATTCTATTGTTCTGTTTATAACTGCAATGGGAATATTATCCTTACAAATAATTTTCTTAGTATAGTTGCCATGAGCATCATATTCGTACCGGAAAGTTTTGGTTAGCAGAAACCTGTTCACAGAATTGGGATGATAAAAATTCTTATAAATTTTCTCTTTAATTACATCATTATGTTCATTTAAAAAACCATCTTTATATATTTTCAAAATACCAGTTTCATAAATATAGAAGGTTTTATTTTTCTTAGAATATGTAGTAGTAGTACCAGTTGTTGGTTTACTATTTTTATCTTTTTCGTTGTAATTCGTATCAATTATAATTTTCTTATTTCCATCATTCATTTCTTTTGTAATACGATTCATCATTCCTTTACTGTTGTAATAATGGGTAACTACTGCATCATCATTATACGTAACTACTTTTCTAAAAGATGCATTTCCACCTCTTTTAGTATGCGTAAAATCCAGGTACTCTATTTTATAATCAGAATAAGTAATGTCACTAGCGTAAATAATGGAATCATCTATACCTGTTATTTTATCTGACACCCAATTATTCAAACTATCATAATGATAATTTTCTTTAAAATAACAATACCCTTTAGGTAAATATCTAAGCGTTTGTATCAAACGATTTAAGGAGTCGTATTTATAAGAAGCAATTGAAACAATAGAATCATTACCTCTCCTATTTATAAAATAAACTAAGTTGCCTACAGAATCAAAACGAAAAGAAGTATTATTAAAGACTTTGATATTGTTATCAAAATAATTTATCTCACGAAATTCATTTCTTTCTTCTTTAGTTAATAACTCAACTCCTTCAGCAAATATTTCACCATGTATTTCCAAACATTTCACTTTCCCTTCAATCTTATTATCATAAAAATATTTATCGGATATTTTAGGCATTTCCTTCTGCGCAAAAAGATATAAAGGGTAACAAAGTATAAGCAGAATAAGTCCTTTTTTCATTTGGGTTTGTTTTAGTTATAAGGAAGTACAAATTAATATAATTCTAATCATAATTACGACAATTTGTTAAAAGGCCTTATTCAGAAACTTCTATTGTGAAATGTATTATACATTAAATAGGTTTTTTTAATCCATTTAGTTTTAAAAAGTTTACCGTTAATTTGTTTCTCTATTAATCATTAGAAATGAATATCGTTCGAAGCATTATTATAGTATTGATTCTTTCAGGGTTTACTAATTTGTCTGCACAAACTGTTTCCAGTAAACCTGTAAGAGGAGAACGTCCTTATATTAATCTTGAAAAAGTACCCAATATTGCATTCGAGCCTGGTAAAATTTCTATTAAGCTAAATAGGATTGCACTAACCGCTATTTTAATTAATAATAATGGTACAATATCTACTACCAATAATACTTTGAACAAACTGAATAAACAATATGGCCTGTTAACAGCTAAGCCTTTGTTTAACGATATTATTCCTTCGGAAAAGAACAAAGTATTACACGAAAGATGGGAGCTGAACAGATGGATGACTTTACAATTTGGTGCCGATGCCGATATTAAATCGATCATAAAAGATTATCTGCAAACAGGTCTGTTTGAAGTAGTAGAACCTTCCTATAAAAAGCATGTATTGAAAGAAGATAAAAAAGCAGATAAACCTAAAGCTGAAGATGATGGATTGGCCCGC
>JBAXVH010000260.1:0-2445 GCA_037129215.1 Bacteroidota bacterium
GATACTTATATCTTAATTAGCTGGTTTTACGGCTGCTATTACTTTTACTTTATCGCCTTCTTTCAAAGTTTTGCTAACAATAGTGTAAGGTCCGGTAACTACTTCTTCTCCTTCTTTTAATCCAGAAACAATCTGTATATAATTTAAATCCTGAATATCTGTTTTTACAATAGCTTTTCTAACTTTCATTGTTTTACTATCATAAATAAATACAACTTCCTGAAGGTCATCGGTATTTACAGCAGATTTGCTATCATCTTCATTATCAGTGTTTTCCTTTTTAGGTTTAGGCGCAGTTTTAGCACTGTCTTTTGATCTTGTAGTAACTGCGTTTAAAGGAATACTTAAAACATTCTCCGTTTTTTTAGTTTGAATATCCGCATTAGCACTCATACCCGGTCTGAAAGGGAATTTACCTTTTGCAATTAAATCCTTGTATTCACTTGGGAATAGACGAATATGTACTTTATAAGTAGTTACTTCATTACTACTGGCAGAAGTAGAAGTAATTGGGTTGGCTATTTTATAAACCAATCCTTTAAATTTTCTATTATTATAAGCGTCCACTTCAATGATGGCAGTATCTCCCAGTTTTACTTTAGTAATATCATTTTCACCAACATCTACCTGCGCTACAATACTATGCATGTCGGCAATACGCATCATTTCGGTACCAGTCATTTGCGCAGTTCCTACTACTCTTTCTCCTTTCTTTACAGATAATAAACTAACTATACCATCCATAGGAGCGGTAATTGTAGCACGGGAAAGATCTTTATTAGCTCTTTGCAATTGTGCCTGAGCAGCATTATAAGAAGCCTGTCCGCCTTTAATAGTTTCTAAAGCAGCAGCATAGTTGGCTTTAGCACTTTTATAAGCCTGTTCTGATTGTTCAAATTCAGAGGCACTGATCACTTTATCGGCCAATAATTTCTTCTGTCTGTTATAGGCAGCTTCAGCCTGGTTTAAATTAGCTTTATATGCTTCTAAAGCAGCTTGAGTATTACTAACCTGTGCACCAGCTTGCGTAACACCTGCAGCAACCTGATCGCGTTGAGAAGCATAAATATCAGCATAAATTCTGGCAACTTCCTGCCCCTTTCTTACACTATCACCTTCTTCTACTTTCAGTTCTACAATTTCTCCACTGATATCAGAACTTACCTTAACCTCAATTTCCGGATAAACTTTACCACTGGCATTTACAGTCTCAATAATTGTCCTTTTTGCAGCTTTCTCTGTATTCACTTCTATTCCTTCGTCTTTACCTATTTTGCCAGTTGCTTTCAAGGTAATTAATACACCGATAATTGCTACGAGGATAATGATAATCCACATCAATTTTTTATTCATAATTCGTTTATTTAATTCATTTAGAGATTACAGTTTAAGTCCTTGTCCTTTATAAAATTCCAGTAGTTTCATTTTAAACACATAATCAAACTGATTAACTACCTGTTGCATTTTTGCTCTTAATAAATTGTTCTGATTCGTTAACAGATCAATAGTTGTAAGTAAACCATTCTGATATCTTTTAACAGCAAAATCGTATGCTTTCTGAGATGATTCTATAGATTTTGTACCAGAGGATAATTTCTGATATGCATTGATAGCATTGGTATAGGCAGTATAAATATCCTGTTTAAGTTTTGTATTTGCTTGTTCCTGTTGTAAAGTATAACTCTTTAGATTAAGCTTTGATTGTTCGTAACCAATTTTAGCCTGTCCGTTATTAAACAGAGGAACGCTGATATTAACCCCAAGTCCCTGACCGAAATTATGTTTTAATTGTTCGCCCCAGCCATCCCACAACTGATTGAAAGATCTTCTGGATTGCTGTATAGTATAATCCGGACTTAATACACTTAACTGATTTCCGTTTTTATCTATTACATAAGCACCTGTAGCGGTATATCCATTGAATGTATAACCGGTATAGTTATTAAATGAATTATAGAAGTTGGAGGATAAGTTAACACCCAGACTTACCACAGGATACATAGCAGCTTTGGCAACCAGTACATTTTTCTCTGCTGCTTTTATTCTTAGCTCATTTCCTTTTTGTGTAGGCTGTGTAGTTAATGCCAATTGATAAAGCGCCTCTGGTTGTAATGCGGCTATAGGTTCAACAGGAATCTTATCTACGTTGGGTACTTCTATTTCAAAAGGTAAAGCAGCATCCAGGTTTAATAAACCTTTCAACATCAATAAAGACTGATCGTAGTTTGTTTTTGCGGCTACATAGTTACTACTATCAGTTGCCAACTGCGCTTCCAATTCAGCAAGACTCAGTTCTGGTAAAGTACCTGCAGTAACTTTTTTGCTGGTAATATTTATTTGTTCCTGAGTTTGATTGATTTGTAAGCTACTGATATTTACTTGTTCACTTGCGCTTAATACTTGTAAATAGTAGGTGGTAACGCTCAGTGCAGCATCATTAGACGC
>JBAXVH010000261.1:0-2429 GCA_037129215.1 Bacteroidota bacterium
AACCATTACTCATTTTAAAAGTACCTGCAGTTGAATTATAAATTCTACCAGTAGAATTTATAAAGCCACCATCCATTTCAAAATAAGAACCTACATTTAAGTTCATAGTATAACTTGCATCTTTACCTACATTATAGGTGCCTTGAGAAATTTTTAAGAATCCACTCATTTGTACATCTGAAGCTTGGCCTCTGATAATGAAATTAGGATTATTTAACCAATGTCCTCCATAAGTAGGTATTGTATAATTAGGTGCATCAAAAAGATTTGTAGTTAAAGAATATGTACCTGACCATTTAATGATACCATAATTATCAACTGAATGTATAAAACCAATAGTGTCTAAAGTACTTCCTTTAATAGTAAGATTACTCATATTCATATCCAAAATTGGACTATATGGAGTAGCTGCACCAGTAAATGTTTTTACTAAATTTATTTTATATAAATTATTAGTACCTGTTCCATTATATGCAGCTGAATAAGCACCACAGAATTTTAGAGTACCATAATTAGCAGCATCAATATACAAATTAATACTACCATTATTAGTAATACCATTTTGTAAGTTCAATACTCCAATTGTTGATGTAGCATCTAAAACTCCACCTGGGTTAACAACTAAATTGAAACATGAATCTAATGCTATATCTAAATGTACAGTATATAAACTATCAATAGTAACAGTACTGAAGAAATCAGGTACAGTTCCTGTTGACCATGTATTAGGATCAGACCAGTTACCAGTTGCAACTGAATGAATATTTGCTGGAGTTAATGTATTAATAGATGCTGATAATGGATTTACAGTTAAATATTTTGGTCCATTTAAGCAGAATGAATTAGCAGCAAATATATTATAATAATATAAAGTAGAATAATTAAGGTTGTTATCAACAAAACTTGTACTTGATTGGTAACCTACAACTGTAGCATTACCTAAAGTTGAACCTTGAGCATAAGTTGTACCATCTACT
The DNA here is from genome assembly GCA_037129215.1 of Bacteroidota bacterium. Lineage (GTDB taxonomy): Bacteria > Bacteroidota > Bacteroidia > Chitinophagales > Chitinophagaceae > CANFLJ01. Next base: position 978 of record JBAXVH010000261.1, read on the forward strand.
GGATAAGCTGATAAAGTTGGTGATGTACTTCTTACTATTAAATAGTTGTCAGCATCTGGTGATGCAGTGAACGAACCACTCATATATAAGTAACTTGCATTAGGTACAAAAGCTGTAGGTTGATTAGTTGGAGCGTAACATGGAAGTGCTTGTATTACATTAATAGAATAGTCTTCTGTTTCACCACCATAATATGAACTTGCAGGATAATTCCAACATGGAGTTGGTAACCCATAATAACCATATGTATAAACAATTCTCATTCTGGTTAAACCAGCCATTGCTGTTGTAGGTATAGTTACATTACCAAACATTGTAGCTGCTGTTGCACTTGAACGAGTAGTTGATCCACTAAAAATCAATTCTGAAGCATCATCATTAAATACACCATCTTGATTATAATCAATCCATGCTTTGCAATAGAAAACAGTACCAGATGAATAAAGTGGACCATTAACAGTAATTGAAAGAGGAGTTGGTACTGTTTGTACAATATTAGCAGCAACTGTAGGTGTTAAAACACTTGTAGTTGTATAATCAGTATAAGTTGATGTTCCAACACTTGTATTATTAATATTTCCTAAAGTTACATTCTGAATCTGGTCATAAGTTGCATAAGCAGATTTTGAAGGACAATATTGTAATATAGATGTACCTTGTAAATAAGCAGCAATACTTGTACCACCACCTGTAATTGTTAAATTACCTGAATAATTAGTATTTGCTGCTAAAGGTATAAATTTAGCATAAATAGTAATTGAAGGATTAGCTGTAGTATAAGGTAATGTTAAAGAAGCACCATAAGTACCACCTGATGTAGTTGAAATTACAAATCCTGTAGGTGCATTAACTGTAATAGTACCAGGAGCACCCGTTAAATTGGTACCTGCAATATTAATAGCAGCTGGTGCTGATGAGTTACCAAATAAACAGTAATTAAAGTTGTTACCACCTGGAGTTAATGTAAAGTAAGGTGATCCTGCAACAACAATATTTACCATATAATCTTCAGTTTCACCCCATGTATAAGTACCACATGGAGATGGAGCAGTAGATTCTTCAGTTACAACTCTCATTCTGGTTAAACCAGTTGTTGCTGTAGCTGGGATTGTAAATGTTCCTGTTTCGAAATGTGGACCTGATGTTCCCGCTGCTGAAGCATACACTTGTTCGCCAGCATCCCACACACCATTTTGGTTATAATCAATCCAAATACCGGTATAGTTTGTATAATTACCTCCGCAAGTACCTACTTGTACACTTAATGGTAAAGTTTGTCCAATTACAAAAGTAGGAGCAGAAACTGCTAAAGTATAATCACTATATTCAGATGATATTGAACTTGCACCTGGAGCAAGAGTACCGCAAACAGAAGAATTATTTAATGAACCAACATTTACATTTAATATTTCTTCATCAGCAGTAGAAGTTGCATTAGATGCACAATATATT
>JBAXVH010000262.1:0-2422 GCA_037129215.1 Bacteroidota bacterium
ATATTATTCGTAACGATTGGACTATTCCAGAAATAGAAACTATTTACAATACTCCTTTACTGGAGTTGATATTTAAAGCAGCGAACGTACATCATCAATACAACAACACAGCTGAAGTACAAGTATGTACTTTGTTGAGTATTAAAACTGGTGGTTGTAGCGAAGATTGTGGCTATTGTCCACAAGCTGCCCGTTATCAGACTGACGTAGAAGTTCAGCCATTAATGAAGACTGAAACCGTTCTGGAATATGCTCAGAAAGCGAAAGATGCTGGTAGTACCCGTTTTTGTATGGGTGCAGCATGGCGCGAAGTAAGAGATAACAGAGACTTTGACCGTGTACTGGAAATGGTGAAAGGAGTAAACAGTATGGGCATGGAAGTTTGTTGTACTCTGGGTATGCTTACAGGCGAACAAGCTAAGAAACTGGCTGATGCTGGTTTGTATGCTTATAACCATAATCTTGATACGAGTAAAGAACATTATTCTGATGTAATATCTACCCGTACTTACGATGAAAGATTAGAAACTCTGGACAATGTGCGTAAGGCTGGAGTAAGTGTTTGTTGTGGTGGTATTATTGGTCTTGGTGAACAACATGAAGATAGAATAAAAATGCTACATACTCTGGCAACGCTACCAGAACATCCTGAGAGTGTGCCTATTAATGCGCTGGTACCTGTAAAAGGCACTCCAATGCAGTTTAATGAAAAGGTAGACATCTGGGATATGGTAAGAATAATTGCAACTGCAAGAATTCTGATGCCAAAAGCAATGGTAAGACTGAGTGCAGGAAGAACGGATATGACGATTCCTGAACAGGCAATGTGTTTCCTTGCAGGTGCTAATTCTATATTTGCCGGAGATAAGCTATTAACTACGCCTAATCCATCTTTTGAAGATGATAATGCCATGTTCCAATTACTTGGTTTAACGCCTTTAGAAGCGTTTAAAGGGCATGAAGATCACCATCATCATCATGAGCATGGACATTGCCATAATTAAAGTAAAAAGTATTCTAATTAAGAATTAATAATTAAGAATTAACAGCCAATACAATTTTAGACTAATTGAATTATTATATAAAAGGAGCGACTACTAAACTGGTCGCTTCTTTTAGTTTAAACCCATTATATTTGAAAAGAGTTTATCAATATTAATAGAAACCAATGCATCACTTTTTAATAATAGAAAAACAACCTGTTATTGTTGCAGGACTAACATCCTTTATTCTTACGGGATTCCCTTCTGCTGAAATTACTTCGGTAGCTCCTGAAGACCTTAATGCTGACTTTCTTTATTTAAATTACAATTGCTATGTACTTGGAATAGGTACTGTAGTTTCTGAAAATGATGCTTTAATCAGCGGTATAATACAGCATCAAAACAATGCTAAGATTATTGTTTTTACCAATGAAACCAACACACTTTTTGCAAGGCATTATTTAAAAACAGGGGCTAAGGGATATATAGCTAAAAATGTAACGAAGGAAGAATTTCTAACCTGTTTATTAACTGTGCTTGGTAATAGTATTTATCTGAGTAACGACATAAAAGAAGCACTTGCTGAAAATTATGTAGAAAATAAAACTGCCTCAAAATTAGACGTTTTATCAAAGCGTGAATTAGAGGTTGCAACTATGCTTGCAAAGGGATTGAGTAATAATGAGATATGCACAATTCTTAAATTACATTCTTCCAGTGTAGGGACTTTCAAGACCAGAATATTTGAGAAACTGAATGTGAAAAATATCATTGAACTCAGACACTTTGCTCAGGCTAATAATATGATCTTAGGGTAAGCTTCATCTAAATTTTATAATGGATTCCAGACAACTTAAGATATTACTGAATAAGAAAGAGCAATTATATAACCAGCTTTCTTTTGTTGAACTTGATCCTATATCTATTCCGCACAGTTTTACCCAGCAAAATGATATAGAAATAGCAGGATTCTTTGCTGCTTTATTTTCCTGGGGTAACAGAACTATTATCATCAATAAGTCGAAGGAATTAATGGAGCGAATGGACAATGCTCCTTTTACTTTTTGTACCCAACATACTGCTAAAGATTTAAAAAGAATTGCAGGCTTTAAACACAGGACTTTTAATGAGATTGATATCCTTTATTTTATTCGGTTTCTAAAACATCATTATAGTAATCATGATTCCTTAGAGACTGCCTTTTCTCAATGGATTAAACCTACAGATTCAACAATTGAAAATGGATTGATTGGTTTTCGTAACTACTTTTTCTCTTTACCGGATAGTCCGAAAAGAACTAAGAAACATGTTTCTACACCGCTAAATGGATCGCATTGTAAAAGGCTGAATATGTATTTGAGATGGATGGTTAGGAAAGATAAGAATGGAGTGGATTTTGGCTTATGGAATACCATTAAACCTGCTCAGTTAATTATCCC
>JBAXVH010000263.1:0-2422 GCA_037129215.1 Bacteroidota bacterium
AGTTACCGGACCTTACACTATTGTTAGCAAAACTTTGAAAGAAGGCGATAAAGTTAAAGTAATAGCAGCTGTAAAACCAGCTAATTAAGATATAACTATCGTTATAATGCAATTCCCTATCTATAAAAGAATTAGATTTTATAGATAGGGAATTTTGTTTTAATCACGACTCACGAAATATCCTCACGACTCACGTTGTATTCTCAAAACTCACGATGTATTCTCAAAACTCACGATGAAATTAAACAGCTCTATTAAGCAAGAAAAGCAACTTCTTCGTAATTAGGAAACTTACGCTATCCTAATACCTTAGTTTTGCGGGTTCAATAACATTCATCATGAGTAAAAAAGGTAAGGTACTGGTAGCAATGAGTGGCGGTATAGATAGTACTGTAACTGCATTAATGCTTCATAATGAAGGCTATCAGGTAATTGGTATTACCATGAAAACATGGGATTATTCCTCTACCAATACTACCGGTAAAGAAACAGGCTGCTGTAATATTGATAGTTTCAACGATGCCAGAATGGCTGCTGTTAACAATGGTTTTCCGCATTATATACTGGATATAAGAGAAGAGTTTGGCAACCACGTAATCAACAACTTTGTAGAAGAATACATGGCAGGGCGCACTCCTAACCCTTGTGTAATGTGCAATACCCATATAAAATGGAGAGCTTTATTAAAACGTGCAAATGCCCTGGATTGCGAGTTTATAGCAACTGGTCACTACGCACAGATTCATCAACATACTAATAACCGTTTCTTTCTTAGAAAAGGACTCGACGAAACTAAAGATCAGAGTTATGTGCTCTGGGGCTTAGATCAGGAACTGATGAGTCGTACCATTATGCCACTGGGGAAATATAGAAAAAGCGAAATAAGACAAATGGCTTTCGATATGGGGTATCCCGAACTTTCAAAGAAAGCAGAGAGCTACGAAATATGTTTTGTTCCGGATAATGATTACCGGGGATTCCTTAAAAGAAACGTTCCCAATCTGGAAGAAACTGTTGCTAATGGATGGTTTACCGATACAAAAGGAAAAAGACTGGGCAAGCATAAAGGATATCCTTTTTATACCGTAGGCCAGCGTAAAGGGCTTGAAATAGCTTTAGGCAAACCAGCTTATGTTGCTGCTATTGATCCGGAAACCAATACAGTAGTATTGGGCGATGAAACAGATCTGGAAAAAAGTACCATGCTGGTGAAAGGAATTAATCTGCAGAAATACGATTCAATACCTGATGGCCTCGAATCAATCACTAAAATTAGATACAAGGATAAAGGTGCTTTAAGCAGATTATCAATGGAGGACAATAATATCAAAGTGCAGTTTTACGAACCCGTTAAAAGTATTGCCCCTGGTCAGAGTGCAGTATTTTACGAAGACGACGATGTAATTGGCGGAGGAATCATTCAATATGGTATCATATAGTATTCTTTCCTGCTATTTCACCTTCATTAACCACTTCTTTTAAAAGTATTTTCAACAGATTTATCCTTTTTAAATAAATATTTTTGGAGGTTACAACACAGAGATTATATTTGCACCCCGCTTAAGAAATTAAGTGTTCAGCACAAGGTATAAAAATCATCCGGAGAGGTGGATGAGTGGCTGAAATCAACGGTTTGCTAAACCGTCGTACGAGTAACATTGTACCAAGGGTTCGAATCCCTTCCTCTCCGCTGAAAAGAAAAAGCCTTCGATAATTATCGAAGGCTTTTCTTTTTATATCCACTACCCTATTATGGTTGTGGTCTCAACATATCCTTTTTCACTTTCACAGGTTTACCTACATTCTTATCATTTAGTTTCATATCTTCTGCAGGACGGGTAACAATCACTGGCCTTACAGGAAAATTATTTCCATGTGCAGGATGTGGTGCCTCTGTCGCTGGCAAAGGATTCTGTCCCTGACCTTGAGCGGGTGTATTGTTATTGCCATTTGCGTGTCCTCCAGGATGATTATTGTTCATAGCTGGCACTCCTTCTTCAACAGGTGTAGGTGCAGGAGTTAAATTGTTTGGTCTTACAATATGATTTGGATGAGGCTGCTCTGTTGCAGGAAGCGGCGTTTCATATGTTCCCTGATTAGGCTGACCAGCATTATTTTGTCCGTTGTTACCACCATTCTGATGAGGGTTTCCTTGTCCAGTTGCTGGTTGTCCACCAGGTTGAGGAGCAGTTGTTTGTCCACTACCCTGCTGTGTTCCAGTCTGATTTCCAGGACGAACAGGTGGATTATTAGGGTGTGGCGTTCCCTGATTCTGATTGTTTACAGGAGCTGTATTCTGATGCTGTCCACTATATTGACCATTGTTTTGATGTGGTGTATTCTGTCCCTGATACTGTTGATTATTCTGTTGTGGATACCCCTGACCATTATTCCCTTGATAACCTTGATTATTGTATTGGTT
>JBAXVH010000264.1:0-2408 GCA_037129215.1 Bacteroidota bacterium
TTCTTAGATAGACTTGTATCTGTTGCTCTTCCACGTGTAAGAGATTTCAAAGGTATCAACGATAAATCTTTTGATGGTAGAGGTAACTACACTTTAGGAGTTACTGAACAAATAATTTTCCCTGAAATAGATATCGACAAGGTGAATAAAATCACTGGTCTTGATATAACATTTGTAACTACAGGTAAGACAAATGAAGAAGCATATGAGCTTTTAAAAGAGCTTGGAATGCCATTCAAAAATGTAAAAAAAGATAACAATTAGAATTGTAAATAAATAATATGGCAAAAAAATCAATTGTAGCCAGACAAGCTAAACGCGTGAAATTGGTTGCTAAATTCGCTGAAAAAAGAGCTGCTTTGAAAGAAGCAGGAGATTACACAGCATTGGATTTACTTCCTAAGAACGCTTCACCTGTAAGGTTAAAGAATCGTTGTCAACTTACTGGTCGTCCTAAAGGATATATCAGATACTTTGGCATATCGAGAATCGTTTTCAGGGATATGGCTTTAAATGGTAAAATTCCTGGTGTAAAGAAAGCAAGTTGGTAATATCCTGTTTAATAACAGGTAACAACGGTAAATAATAAAATTGTAAACAAATTATACTCCTTTTTAGGGAGGTCTGGAGGTCAATTATGGTAACAGATCCTATAGCAGATTTTTTAACGAGAGTACGTAACGCGCAAATGGCGGGTCATAGATTAGTGGAAATTCCTGCGTCTAATCTTAAAAAACGTATTACTGAAATTTTGTACGAACAAGGTTATATTCTTAAATATAAGTTTGAAGAAGACAATAAGCAAGGTTTAATTAAGATTGCATTGAAATATGATGCAAGTAGTAAATTACCAGCTATCCGTAGTCTTGAAAGAGTAAGCCGTCCAGGTCTTAGACAATATTCTAAGCCAGCTGAAATTAAAAGAGTAATCAACGGCCTTGGTATTGCTATCTTAAGTACTTCTAAAGGAGTATTAACTGATAAGCAAGCTAAAGCGCAGAATGTTGGTGGCGAAGTTCTTTGCTACATTTATTAATAAATAATTGAATGATAATTAAGCCTAGGTTGCGGCTGAACACATTCTACACGAATAAAAATTAGAAATTATGTCACGTATTGGAAGACAACCAATTACATTACCTGCAGGAGTTACTATAAAAGTAACACCAGAGAATGTTGTAATTGTTAAGGGACCTAAAGGAGAACTTAAACAAGCTGTAGATAAAGATATTATCGTACAGATTGAAGGAGAAGTTGTAAATGTTCTTAGACCTACAGAGCAAATTCGTCACAGAGCAATGCACGGTTTATATCGTTCATTAATCTCGAATCTTGTAAAAGGTGTTACAGAAGGTTACAAAAAAGATCTTGAGTTAGTAGGGGTAGGTTTCAAAGCTGTAAATGCTGGAAACATTCTTGATCTTGCTTTAGGTTATTCTCACAACATTATCTTCGAAGTTCCTAAAGAACTAAATGTATCTACTCTTACTGAAAAAGGTCAGAACCCTAAGATTTTCTTAGAAGGTACCGACAAGCAATTAGTAGGTCAGGTTGCTGCTAAATTAAGAAGCTTACGTAAGCCAGAACCATACAAGGGTAAAGGGGTTAAGTATATTGGTGAAGTGGTTCGTAGAAAAGCTGGTAAAGCTGCTGGTAAGTAAACAAAATTGTAAAAAGTAAAACGTCCTCAGGATAATTTTATGAATAGTAAATTAGTACAAAGACAAAAGATACGTTACAGAATCCGCAAAAAAATTGCAGGAACAGGAGCTACTCCACGTCTTTCTGTTTTTAGAAGTAATGCAGAAATATATGCACAATTGATAGATGATGTAAATGGTCTTACATTGGCTTCATCTTCTTCTCTTGAAAAAGATATCGTTGCTCAAAAAGTAACTAAGACTGAAAAGTCTAAATTAGTTGGAAATGCTATAGCAAGAAAAGCTGTTGAGCTTGGTATCGCTACCTGTGTTTTCGATAGAGGTGGTAATCTTTATCATGGAAGAATAAAGTCTGTTGCTGACGGAGCAAGAGAAGGCGGACTTAATTTTTAATTTCTAAATTAGTAAGATGTCTAAAATAGTAGATAATAAAGTAAAATCAGGTGTTGATCTTGAACTTAAAGAAAAAGTTGTTGCAATCAACCGTGTTGTTAAATCAAATAAAGGCGGACGTACATTCAGTTTCTCTGCAATTGTTGTGGTTGGAAATGGTAATGGTATCGTTGGACAAGGGTTAGGTAAAGCTAAAGAAGTTCAGGAAGCAATTACTAAAGGTATCGATGATGCTAAAAAGAACTTGGTTAAAGTTCCTATTATGCACGGTACTATTCCTCATGAGCAATTATCTAAATTTGGTGCTGCTAAAGTTCTTATCAAACCAGCTGCGCATGGAGCGGGAGTGATAGC
>JBAXVH010000265.1:0-2407 GCA_037129215.1 Bacteroidota bacterium
TATTGCACCTGGCTTTTATCTGGCAGAGCAGAACAGGGCATTTCTGATACAACCCGACGGACATCTTACCCACAGAGGTCAGCAGGTAATTCAGAGTACTCCTTTTCATCGTTTTGGACAGCCTTCCGAATTGCAGGGAGCTGCAGTATGGTTGTTGAGTGATGCTTCTAAATTCGTTACCGGTATCCGTATTTGTGTAGATGGAGGGTTCTCGTTGAACAGTGGTGTTTAAATAAATAGTTTATTATTAACCAAAATATATTTCTTTACAAACTAAATTAAGATTGCTTATTATGTCCAAACCAACAATTACTAAATACAGGTGGGTGATAGTTACCCTGTTATTGTTTTCTACAACTATCAATTACATGGATAGAAATGTAATTGGCTATTTAAAAGATTATTTCTGTACTGCACAGCCTAATGGATTTGGATGGTCGGCTACCGACTTCTCTTATCTTACGGCTATTTTCACAGGGTTTTATGCAGGCTTTACTTTGTTTGCAGGTTTTATTATTGATAAAATTGGTACTAAAAAGGGTCTTGCTGGTTCCTTAATTCTTTGGTCTGTTGCTGGTATTACCAGTGCCTTTATGGGTATTGGTTTATGGGCACACAATGTAGCGAGAGCTATTTTTGGTGCAGGTGAAGCAGGAAACTTTCCAGCTTCTATTAAAACAGTAGCAGAATGGTTCCCTAAAAAAGAACGTGCCTTAGCTACCGGTATATTTAATTCCGGTTCCAATATTGGCGCTATGATTTGCGCATTGATAATCCCTGTTATTCTTGCTACCTGGAATCCTTCGGAAGGCAATAGTCTTTTCTTAGGCATATTTCATGGCTGGCAGATGGCATTTATTATAACTGGTTTTATTGGATTTATCTGGTTATTGTTCTGGAGCAGACTGTATGGTACACCAAAACAAATGCTGGCTAAAGGAAAAATTAATCAGGAAGAATATGACTACATTCATAGTGGTGATGAAGTAGAAGTAGTAACAGAAGTAGTAAAAGAAAAAGTGCCTTGGTACAAGATGCTTACTTACAAACAAACATGGGCTTTTGTATTGGGTAAATTTATGACTGATGGAATCTGGTGGTTCTTATTGTTCTGGTTACCTACTTATATCAAACAACAATTTTGTGTAGGTATGAGCCCTATTGAAACAAAGCATACGGTAATGATTTCTACTTTCATTGTTTATGGAGTAGCCATTGTAGGTTCTATTTATGGAGGTTCTATACCAATGACCTTTATGAACAGAGGCTGGCAGACTTATAAAGCTCGTATGACAGCTTTATTAATCATTGCTTTTTGTCCATTGTTGCTTTTAAGTACTCAATATGCTGCAAGTTTTGGCATAGTTGCTGCTATCATTATTATTAGTATTGGTGGTGCTGCGCATCAGGCATGGAGTGCTAATTTGTTTACCACCGTATCGGATATGTTTCCTAAGAAAGCAGTAGGTTCTGTTACCGGTATTGGTGCAGCTGCTGGTGGATTGGGTGGTGTACTGGTACAATTACTGGCAGGTGGACTGGAAGATAAATACCGTATAAAAGGGGTAATGGAAGCTGCTAAAGCTGGCCTTATAAAGGCTACTGATGCTATTCCTTTAGATAAGGTAAAAATGGATAACCTTAAAAGTGTATTAGTTGATAATAATATGCTGACAGATGCAAGACATTTTATTTCCTCTAATGTTTCTGTAGCTTATGGTATTATGTTTACCGTTTGTGCTTTGGCTTATTTGACTGCATGGACTATGATGAAATTGTTAGTTCCTAAGCACGCTCCTATTACAGATATTTAGTAGTGCTTCTATATTTCCCTAAGGGTGAAAATGTTCATTAGGGAGATAGAATACAGGAGACAGGAGTAAGGAGAATACATTTACGTAAATTATAAAAGGCAATCGGTAATCCGGTTGCCTTTTTTATTGACTACAAGCAACAATGGAGTACAACTGTTTTATGGTTAATTTTTCGTTTATGAATGAACCGAATCTTTACATAAAAGATTCCGAAAATTTAATCAATTAAAAGATTATTATGACAACTGAAGCTAAAGATGAATTTAGAAATAAAATTCTTAAAGGGCTTGAGAAGGCTTATGAAAGAATGGTAGAATTTAAGAAACAGAAGAATTCTGTAATTGTAGTAATGCGCGACAATAAGATAGTGAAACTTAAACCTTAGTTTATTACTTGAGCAGTATAAAAGTTTTTAACTAAGTGATGAATAATCTTTATTAATCTGATTAATATACCTTCAGGCTTTCTGCTTCAATTTCTATTACCGCTCCTTTTTGTTTTAGTATAGCTAATCCATTTTCTCTGGCATAATTTTCCAGTTCAGGATAAAAAGAAAAACTTGCAATACCCAGATAAAACTTATGGTTGGTGTA
>JBAXVH010000266.1:0-2402 GCA_037129215.1 Bacteroidota bacterium
TCGTCAAAGCCTGGAGTAGCCTGCTTTTCACCCGTGTTTATACAGAGCAGAATATCGTGTGCATTATAATCCTCCTGATCGGTATAATGACTATCATTAGTAGCAATAACCGGGACATTATATTTCTTGGCAAAACGAAGTAGTACCTCATTTACCTGTATCTGTTCCTTCAGATTATGACGCTGTATTTCTACATAATAATCTTCGCCAAACATATCCAGCCACCACTTAAATTCTGTTTCTGCAGCATCCTCCCCTTCATTCAGAATAGTCTGCGGCACATAGGCACCCAGACAACAGGTAGTAGCTATTAAACCTTCTTTATATTGCTCTATCAATGCCTTATCTACTCTGGGATACTTACCATACAATCCCTCTATATATCCAAGAGAAGTAAGTTTAACCAGATTCTGATATCCCTGTGCATTTTTAGCCAGCAATACCTGATGGTAACGGTCATCTTTATCCGTTTTGGTAAAGGATCTTTTATGACGGTCTTTTACCACATAAAACTCGCAGCCAACAATTGGTTTAATAGCAGGCGTAAGTATGTCCTTTCCATTTTCATCCTTACCTATAACCTTGGTATTCTTCCATGCCTGAGCCACAAACTGAAAAGCACCAAACATATTACCATGATCGGTAATGGCCAGTGCAGGCATATTATCCTTACCCGCCTTTTTATAAAGACTCTCTATCGATGCAGCCCCATCCAGCAAGGAATACTGCGTATGAACATGAAGATGAGAAAACTGACACATAAGAATCTTTATTTTACTATCCAACTGATACTCTGCAAATCAAAAGGAATTTAAGCAGGGAAACAAGAGATGTTTATAAATATAAACCCCTTCCCACTCCCTTAAAATCAGTTACACAACAGTTTAAACACTTATAAGAAAAGTATTTTTGTTTTTTACTTTTTATTATTTACTTGATTTTGGGCGTTGCCACTTCGTTCCTGGTGGCCGGGCTATCTTCTCCTATCTTTTTTTTGCTGTATTAAATCCCCCTTTAGGGGATAGGGGTCGGCAAAAAAAAGGATATTCCCCTATAGCCCTAACGCAATACAAATACATCGCTCAGTGTTTGTAACTACGAATATAGTAGCACTAATCAATCTGATAATGATAAATTGTAAATCCTTAATTATCAATCATCAATTGTATTAAAACCCAGAATGGGTTCAATATTAATAGCCATAGGTGAAACCTATGGATGAAGGTGTAACTTATGGAAAATATGTATAATATAATTATCCCTTGTATTTCCTCCATTCATAAATATTAATTCTATCTTCCTTTACTCAATATTGCTTCTTCGCATCTTTGCACTTTATCTCAAATATGAATACTTCATAAATCAACATGCAATCCATTTGCTGGGGTCAGCTATTTTTAAATCCAAATCGCTTTTCTTCAAATTCACTTATTTCAAACATACCACAAAGTACCCAATCCGCTAATCCTTCTATGCTTATTTTTCATCCCCTTAAGCAATTAACTAAACATCATATTTTGATTTGCAAACCACATCCCTAAATTATGATTCAAATTCAGAAGTTTTAAAATTAGGGTGTGTATATTTTAAAACCACATCCTTTATTTTTCAGATAGGGTGTCATATCTATTGGTTCACTTTCAATACTACCTACTCAAAAGTCAAAACAGTACATCAACTTTCAAATCTTTCAGTTTCAATAGTCAAAACACAAAAAAGAAAGCTTAAAACAATCAATCAGATAGCCATATCTTTCGATTAGGGTAGCATATTTTTCAAACCACCTCATAAATCTTCAAATTTACCCTCTTCCCCAAATCCGGTTTATAGCAAACTACCCTCTCAAACCCCAAAACAACCCTCCACTTCACCCTTTCATTTTAAATTAGGTCTGTTTTAAAATGCCTTTCAACCGTCTACGATGCTCTCTGTAAGCTGTATTTTGTAAAAAACAATTCACTGAGCAACTACCTATTACTGTACCGCAATAGTTCAAAGTATTGTATTCCTCACGACTCACGATGTACTCTCACGACTCACGATGTATTAAAGAAATAGGGTTCAAGCTGCCTAAACAACTTAAACCCTCTCTATATTTTGTATTACGTTAAACTACTTAAACGTTAAACCTTTAAACTGTATTCTCCTGACTCCTACCTCCTATCTCCTTACTCCTTGTATTAAGATCTTAGTGGCTTGTAATCCTTTTCTCAATCGCGGTATTATACAATTCCTTCCATTCTGTTATTGAACCCCAATTATTATTGTTGATAGAAATTCCTCCATCTGTTACTGTACCAAGTTCTTTATGGGTTATTTCACATTTCTCCAGATGTCTTAAAAAGTTAGCCAGCTGATTATCGGCAACCGATACCACAACCCTACCCTGTGCTTCACCAAAC
>JBAXVH010000267.1:0-2393 GCA_037129215.1 Bacteroidota bacterium
AAAATAAACTTAAAACCTACAACTTATAACTTAACACTTGCTATGCATTAGTATTTTTTTACTTTTTACTTTTTTTATTCACCAGATCGTAAGACCAGTTAATGAATTCCTTTATTTGTTTATCAGCAATGGTACCATCTATCACTACTGTATTCCACAGCTTTTTATTCATGTGATAACCCGGCAAAACTGCTTCGTATTCTTCTCTTAACTCTATTGCTATTTCAGGATCACATTTAAGGTTAATCTTTAGTGGACTTTCATCTAAGCTCATCAGGCAAAACATTTTATCGTTTACTTTAAATACTAAAGTATCCTCGCCAAATGGAAATCCTTCTGTGGCTCCTTCTTTTTCAAGACAATAATCTCTTATAGTTTCAGCGTTCAGCATAATAGTACGTTATAAAACAAAAATATTTGTAAATATTACACAACAATATTAATAAATAATAAAAAGCAACCAAGAATCATCTGCCAAAGAAATTTTCGTCATTTTTCATTTGAAACATAAGGACTTGCTTTGCCCAAAACATTATAGCATGAGCAAGCAATCATTCTTTAAAGTCCTGATAATTTCAGGATTATTACTTCCGTTATTACCCAGTAAGTCAGTAGCACAAAAAGTAGTCAACAACCAGAACCAGTCCTGGGTATCTATCAACACCGCAGCAAAAGTGTACAAGAAATTCAGCCTCCTGGCCGATGTACATGTAAGAAGAAATAACTTCTTTGCCGACAGAAGTTTCGAATTCGTAAGAACAGCCATTCAGTACAATATAGATGACAGACTTTCTTTTGCCATTGGCTACGCACACATGTGGATGACTACACCTGACAATGCTACCAACAAAGAAGAAAACAGAATCTTCGAACAGGTACAACTCATTACTAAAATTGGAAGTGCTACGCTTTTACAAAAGGTAAGAAACGAACAACGATGGGCTAATCCTTACACAGGAAAGAATTCCTTTTCCGACAGAGTAAGGTTATTAAACAGCCTTACAATACCTATTTTCAAAAACAAATACTTACCGGCAATCGCCCTTGCTGATGAGGTTTGTGTACAGTTTGGAAGAGATATAGTATATAATACCTTCGATCAGAACCGTTGGTTTGTAGGTATTAAACAACAGGTAAGTAAAACCCTCAGTTTCGATCTGGGCTACATGGAAGTACTACAGCAAAAAGCAGCTTTAAACAGCTACGATAACAACCATACCTTCCGTTGGTTCTTTTATTATCAGCCCGATTTTAGAAAAAAGAAAGTATAGGAGTCTGGGTTAAGTTGCCGTCATTCTTAGATTTGAGTTTATAATCTCTCCTATTCTCTTATCTTCGCGCGCAAATTCCCGAATGAACATGTTATTGTCCAGTTTATTTATTGCTACCTCGCACAAAGGAGGACGTGGCGTTTTTACTACCAAAGCCATACCAGCCAATACCGTAATAGAGATATCGCCCGTACTGGTTTTTAGTGTAAAAGAGAAACCTTTTATCGAGCAGACTCACCTGGCAAATTATGTATTCGAATGGGGCTATAGTCGCCGCTATCGTGCACTGGGTATGGGTTATGTATCCATGTACAATCACGATTACAGTTCCAACTGCGATTATGAAATGGACTTCGAAGAAAAGACTATTACCGTAAAAACGGTTAAGGATGTACCAAAGGGTGGCGAATTGTATATTAATTACAATGCCGATCCCGAAGAAAAGAAACCTTTATGGTTCGATGCCATTTAAAAGTTAAGTACTAAACTATATGCCCCGCAATAACAGCGGGGCATTTTTATGCACATCCATACAACTATTAAACAATTAAACCATTTAGCTATAACCCATTTCTCCACATTGTCAGTAAAATTTAATGCAAATAATTTATTCAGGACACTACATTTGCGCAACATTATTTCCATGAGCAATACTTTCCAACACAGCGAATCTATATCATCCGATAAGCAGAAAATCATTGTATTAGGTAGTGGTCCCAACCGTATTGGTCAGGGTATCGAGTTCGATTATTGTTGTGTTCATGGGCTTTTAGCCATCAAAGAATGTGGTTACGAAGCTATCATGATCAACTGTAATCCCGAAACCGTTTCTACCGATTTCGATATGGCCGATAAGCTCTACTTCGAGCCGGTTTTCTGGGAACATATCTGGGAAATAATAGAACTGGAAAAGCCCGTTGGTGTTATTGTTCAGCTGGGTGGACAAACTGCTTTAAAACTCGCTAAACGCCTTCATAGCCGTGGCATTAAAATCATCGGCACTTCTTTCGACAGCATGGATATTGCCGAAGACCGTGGCCGTTTCAGCGATCTGCTAAAAGAGCTCGAGATTCCTTACCCCGATTATGGTACTGCCTATACTGCCGAAGAAGCTATAGAAGT
>JBAXVH010000268.1:0-2379 GCA_037129215.1 Bacteroidota bacterium
GATTATCATACAAAGAATTATAAAAGTATTCTTCAGTTGTCATCCCTATATTATCCGTTATCCCTCCCAAATGAATACCCATTCTTTTTAAGGTTTCGTCTGTTCGGTTCATCTGCGCTTCTGTCTCAGCAATAGCTCTTGAATTTTCGGCATTTGAAACTGCCAACCCTGCTACCAATTCTTTCAATTCATTGTCTGTCATCTTCTTTGCTTTGAAACAAATATACCCTTTATAACCACTATAGTTATTTTAATTACATAAAAGGCACCACCCTTTTCAGAGTAGTGCCTTTTGTATTATGTATTCAATTATTAATTCTCAATCCTCAATTGTTTAACTCCTTCCACTCCTACAGCTTGCAAATAGTAAGTCCCAGATGCAATATTTCCCTCTCTCAATGTAAAATGATTTGCTCCCCTCACTCCCTCAACTTGCTTCGTCAAAAGTACCTTTCCGGTGTTGTCTAAAAGTCTAAACACAACATTTTTATTATCTTTAAGGTTCATCTGCACTTGTATCACCCCATCCTTAGTAGGATTAGGAGCAACTACCCAATTTTCTTTTTGTAGGGGTTGAATATTTTCACCCCTTTTCATTACCACATCATGCACTCCATAATCCTTATCATAAGCCGCTATTGCTGTAACACTTCCATCCATACTTAGTGCATTTTCTATTGCCTCCTTGCCTATTGCCTCTTTGCCTGTTCTCTCAAACACCAGTTCAAACAAAACACTTCCATCTTCTAAAGTAACCACTTCACTTTTAGCATCAACCCACAATAAACTTACTTTTCCTTCAGCCGCATGATTGGTACCTGTTTCAAAGTTCAGTGCTTTATTATTTATCCCAACAAATTTCAAAGCAGCAGCATTAAAGTTAATGGTATACTGCAAGCCCAAAAGCTCTTTAAAATTCTTTACCCTAACAGGTATCCTTACCTCGTCAGACGATTGCACCCCGTCAGTACGTCCCGCCAGGGCGTCAGACGGGTAACTGTAAGAAAGCTCTACTGCATTCGTATTATTAATCTGAGGCTTTGCCACCGCAGGATTCCAGTCCCAGTTTACATCTCCCAGTTTACAGCCTATGAAGCTTTGGTTGGTTTTGCTTGTATTTAGCTGGTAATAACTTATACTATCTTTAAAAGGAAAAGGATTAGTAGTATCAGGAAACTGATAGCTACTATCTACAAATGCCCATAGTCTTTTTTCATTGATAGATGTTTTAGTAAAAGTAGTATCCAATCCAAGTATCAATCTTTTTATATATACAATATCCAGTGTACTCACCTTACCGTCACCATTCACATCTGAAGCTAGTATTTTGTAGGGACTATTCAAAATAGATTTTTGCAGTATATGGCTTTGTATCAATGCTATATCTAGTGTGGTTACCCCATTTGCTTTATTGATATCATCGTTTTTATAGGCAGTAAGTAACACATTATTGTTATTACTCAGTTGTAGCGTATAGTGTCCTGTAAACTGCTGAGGATTAGTTATATTAGTATGGATCATTACGGTAGGAACCAGCTTTGTAAATTGTCTGATACCCGAAGGCGCTACTATATTTCCCGATAAAAAAGAGCAGAAAGATTCAACTGGTTGTTGTACTCCCTCATTTACACTGCCAGCAATACTGCTGTAGCTTATGTAATCCTGCTGTCCAATTGTATAGCTTACCGAACCACTATTGCCTGTTACATTACCACCAGCAGTAGCGGTTATTTGTTGTGCAATAGTATTAACCGCTACTAGCAGCAAGATAAATGACAAATATTTTTTCATATTGATAATTTTATTAATTAGAAAGCAACAAAAAACACCTTAAATAGCTTCATAATTAAAATAGTAGAATATCTACTTCTATCTAAATTAGACGGAGATAAAAATATTTCAATTTCATTTGATACTCCAAATATTTATAGTTCTTTTCCTATATACATCAAATCTATTTTTATAAAACTTATTTCTTCTTCTTTTTATCATTTTTGGTTTGTACCAAATCGGAAGCAGCAACAGTTTTTACATTTTCATCCTTTGATGTTTTCAATAATTTAGAAGCTTTTGATGCAACTTTTGGTGAAGTCTGTTTTTTATTCATTTTTTATTTAAAATTTATTTACATTAAGTTTCAATTCAACATTACATCTGAATTATTTTGTGTAAAAATTAAAGTGTTTACTATTAAAATACAGTGAATTAATAAGTTATCAAACAATATCCATTTTCTCCATCATTACACAATGTTGAAGGCGGGTAATATTTTGGTTGACCAGAACCATAAATCCAATATTCGCCACCGCTTCCGCCATCTCCCCCTTGAGAATAAGGTTTTGGTAATGTAGGTAATAAATTTGAAGAAATAAATGATCT
>JBAXVH010000269.1:0-2377 GCA_037129215.1 Bacteroidota bacterium
GTACAATATGTTCAAATAACAAAGGATCGAGGATAGCCCATTCCAGTAGTTGTTGCCCTCCCATAGATCCACCAATACCAAGATATATTTTCTCTATTGCTAAATGTTCCTGTAGCAGTTTATAGGCCGTAACCATATCTCTGGTAGTAAACAAAGGGAAATCATGATAGTACTGTTCACCTGTTGCCTGATTAAAGTCCAGTGGCCCAATGCTTCCATAACAACTTCCGGGCATATTTACACAGATGATAAAGTATTTATCTGGGTTAAAGAATTGATCTACCCCTACTAATCCATGCCACCACTCCTGTGCATTACTATTGGCAGAAAGGGCATGAAATATCCATATTACGTTATTTTTTTCTGCATTAATGTTGCCTGTTGTGGAGTATTCTAAATGAAAGCCCTTAATCTTCTTTCCACTTTCGAGTAGAAAGTCGTTATCATATTTATATAGGTGATTAGTCAATGTAATTATTGATTTAATGATGAGTAAATCTGGCTAAATATAAATGTGTGAAAATTGGTAGTATTCATCCCATATAGGGAGATGGAAAGATAAGTATGCCCTAAGGCATACAAATTGAAATGTTATTGCAAAAATGGAAATATGTAGAAATAAATAAAATCATATCCTTTTATGGTTGCAAATATAAAGTTCTAATCAATAAAATCTTTAAAAAAATCTATTATTTACTTCTGATGGCTACCACAGGATCCATTCGGGCTGCCATTAATGCAGGAATGATACCAGAAATGATACCTAATATTATACAAACAGAGAAGGCAAGACCGATGATATTTGGAGCAATATAAATAGCAAAAGGAAGCATACTCGATAATATTAATGCCAGTATCCATACCAGCAATAAACCCAACAATCCTCCAAAAGTGCAAAGTAGGGAGCTCTCCAGTAAGAACTCGGTAAGAATTACGCTTTTCTTGGCTCCTAAAGCTTTCTTTAATCCAATCTGACTGGTTCTTTCCCTTACCGTAACAAACATGATATTAGCCACTCCAAATGCTCCTACTAATAAACTTAAACCTGCAATAAACCATCCTGCCATATTTACCACTCCAAAGAACTCTTCGGTTTTCTCACTGAATTTGTTCAGATCGTTCAATGCAAAGTTATCCTCTGCAGTAGGGCTCAATCTTCTTATCTGGCGCATAATACCTCTTAACTGGTCTATCAGTACTGTTGATTTTACATCATCTTTGGCTTGAGCAATAATTAGGTTTTGACCGGAGTTCTCCGGATTAAACATAGTACAATAAAAACGATAACTAATAATTAAACAGTCATCAAAAGCAAAACCATCCAATAGGTTTTTACCTTGTTTGGTAATCACCCCAACAATTATTGCTTGTTTATTATTAATGGTAATACTTTTCCCTACAGCTCTTTCAGCAGTACCAAATATCTTTTCAGCATTGGTATATCCTATCACACAAACAGGTTGCTCGTTCTTGAATTCCGATTCGTTCAGATACCTGCCAGAGCCTATTGTAAGGTTCTGAATCTTAGAAAAGTCTTCAGAAATTCCGTATAGGTTTACATTCTCTAAGGCATTGTTTTTATATTCTACTGTTACATTGCTCGGAACAAAATAGGAGATGTTTTTAGTCAGTGTAGAATTATCCTTAAGGGTAAGCATTTCACGATACTTCTGGTTAGGTCTCTTTATATATTTCCACCAGGGGTAGTTTCCACCGCCACCAGAGCCGTAATCAAATTTATCTATCCAGATAGAGTTACTTCCTAATGATTGTATTTCTCCCTGTACCTTTCGTTTCATACTATCCAGGGTAGAAAGTACACCTATAATACAGAATATGCCAATGGTAATACCTAATAAGGAAAGGAAGGTTCGCAACTTATTCAGCCATAGCTCTTGCAAAGCCATTTTAAATCCCGACCATATAATTGCAAAGAATGTTAACATGACTCAAAAGTAAAGGATTGATAATTAATGGAAACAAATGTTATATGAATGGGTAAAATGAGTGATGAAGCGTAAAGTTTTAATCTGAATTAGGTAGTGATAGCTTTTATTGAAGCTAATAATAGTATCCTTTTTAAAAGGCGAGGTCAATTGTCATACGTAAACGGTAATTCAAGTCATGGTAACTAATGAAAATAATAATACACTTTTGACAAAAACGATCTTTCAGAAATGATTGTTGACAGAAATAGTCACTTTCCAGAATCATTCGTTCGCCTAAAATTACCGACTCCTGCCATAACAGTCTTTCCAAACCCATTCCAATACCGACTGAAGTCATTCCAGAGCCTTTCGGTCTCATATCACAACCGACTCTTGCCATAACAGTCTTTCCAAACCCATTCCAATACCGACTGAAGTCATTCCAGAGC
>JBAXVH010000027.1:0-10049 GCA_037129215.1 Bacteroidota bacterium
TTTATATTTATTGATAAGATTGGTTAATGCCCCTTCCTCAATCTTTAAAAGAGCAGAACTTCTCTTTACATAATCGCTCAGTTTCAGAAAGTCTTCGGGCTTGGAAATCTTGCTGAGCGTTTCCGATATATGGTTTACAACATCGTTCCTTTTATTAATATCATTACCTGCATCCGCAAGCATTATTTCCAGCTGGAATATTATGAAGTCTTTCTTGTTTGCAGCTATAAATTCATTGAAAGCTTCCCTGCCTATTTTGTGTACATAACTATCAGGGTCTTCTTTGTCTGGAATCAGCACCAGCTTTACATTCAAGCCTTCTTCCAGTGCCATATCCAGCCCACGCATAGCCGCTTTTATACCAGCAGCATCACCATCGTAAATAATGGTAAGATTAGGGGTGTATTTCTTAATAAGTTTTAGCTGATCACCAGTAAGCGAAGTACCACCACTGGCCACTACGTTTTCTATACCCGCCTGGTGCAGACTTACCACATCGGTATAGCCTTCTACCAGCAAACATTCATCTACTTTATTTACCGCATTACGCGCCTGAAACATGCCATACAGTATTTTACTTTTACTGTACACCTCATTCTCGGGCGTATTAATATACTTAGGGCCTTTGCCATCGCCTTTACCAATTACACGCGCACCAAAGCCAATTATTTTACCCGTAATGGAATGAATAGGGAAGATGATTCTGCCACGGTAATTATCTACCCAGTCCTGCTCGTTTCTGGAAACTACAAGACCCGATTTGGAGAATAGTCCGGTATTAAACTGTTGCTTTATCAGCGCCTGTGCCAGCGTATCTTTTTGTTGCGGATTATAGCCAATAGAGAACTTTTGAATAGTATCGAAACTAAAGCCTCTTTCGGCAAGATAACTAAGGGCAATTGTTTTCCCTTCTTCTGAATCGGTAAGTTGTTCTTTAAAAAAGTTAGCAGCAAAATTGTTCAGTACTATCAGGCTATCGGCTGTCAGTATCTGTTCTTTTCTTTCCGGCGATACTTCTGTTTCTTCTATCTCTATCTGGTATCGGTTGGCCAGCCATCTAAGCGCTTCTACATAGCTTAGTTTATCGTGCTCCATTAAGAAACCAATGGAGTTGCCGCTTTTACCACAACCAAAACATTTGTATAATTCCTTAGCAGGCGATACGGTAAACGAAGGAGTTTTCTCGTTATGAAAAGGGCAATTACCCAGATAGTTAGAGCCACGTTTCTTTAGCTTGACGTATTCGCCAATCACATCCAGAATGTCGACTCTGTTCTTAATTTGTTCTATGGTATTTACCGAAATCATATTCTATATTGAAGCAAATATATTTGAATTATTGGTTTTAAGTATGTTGTAAACTGGTATAACGACAATATAAGAGCGTATAATAAAAATAGGAAGGATTATTAACTAATTTTTCCTTTCATATATTGTTCTGCAGTTAGAACTGGGATTGTTGATAGTTTATAATGTTTAATATTTCTGGACAATAAAATACCAATATTATTATCTAAGGCCGTATGATATTGAATAGCATCTTCAAAATCGGTAAAGTCCGATGCAAGTGCAAGTTCTATTATTTTATCTGATACTGCTAATACTGTTACCAGCGTTTTAAACTTTATGAGTATTTTTCTTGCTTTAGAAGCAGTAAATTCTTTCGATAGAATGTAGTTTAGGTTAGCGAATGACAAGGAACTTACATAGGCTTTTATTTCCCTCTTGTCTGCGGCAGAAAATAAAGTAGCTGAATGTATATAAAAAGGTTCTCTATAACAGAGCAAATCAAATATTATATCAGTATCAATAAATACCTTTTCCATCAACGATATTTATTAGTAAGATATTCAGTATAACTTTCTTTTGGATTAATATTTTCAGGCATTTGAATGATACCCGATAAGCTTTTTACCAATGGAGTAATATATTCTTGCTGGTTATGATCACTGGTTACTTTTTGCAGATAGTTTTCTATAAGTTTAGATAAACTTGTTTTATGTTCTTTAGCGTAGTCTTTTGCCTTTTCTATTACCTTCTGTTCCAGTTTCAATGTTAACTTGGTATCCATCTTATTAATTTACGTACAAATATATTGTTTTAGTACGTACTAATAAAGAAATTTAATTATCCTGCATACTTATGCGGCAATAGCTTCTTTGGGTTTAAGAACTTTTCTTAATTCATCTCTTAAAAATCCTTTTAAACTATGGTCTTCGTCAAGTAACTGCCAATGCACTCCGGTTCCACCTGCTATTAATTCAAACTGTTCCAGTTGTTCTTTAGAAGCTGTTTTTAATGTTCTATAATCTGAAAGTTTTTGATGCAATACTGCTTTGGTATTCAACAATATCAGCATCATATCCAGTTCAGGATGAAAATCAATTGTTTCAATCCTGATAGATTC
Organism: Bacteroidota bacterium; assembly: GCA_037129215.1. Classification (GTDB taxonomy): domain Bacteria; phylum Bacteroidota; class Bacteroidia; order Chitinophagales; family Chitinophagaceae; genus CANFLJ01. The sequence goes on from JBAXVH010000027.1 coordinate 2,408, forward strand.
TTCATATATCAGTTTCTCAATTGTATCAAAATTATTTGCCAAAGTGCTCATCCCATTTATTTTTTAATGATATTGAAATTATTAATATCTATAACAGACAATTAATTCATTAATACAGGCTCCATAAAACAGTCAAGAAATTCATCAGTAACACCTTTTAGTTTTCGTCTTTTACATAATGAGAATAATTCTTCAACGGCAGAATATGAAAAGTATTTAACGTCTAATTCTTTAAATTGTTCTTTCCTTGCCTTTTTAAAAACATCTTCTCTATCGTCGTCAGAAGCTACAATAACATATCGAGTTTTAGTTCCGGGAATGCAATTATATAAATCTTTCATCCTTGATAAACCACTTGTTACACCTGTAGAATGTTCCACCTCCATAACAGCAGGCAATAGTTTTCCATTTTTAAACCAAATACAATCAATATGCAGTGCAGCTTTAACAGCTCCTTCAAATGCACTCATTTGTGCAACTTCATTTAATGAATATACTACACCTTCATATTCACCTATTTTCTTATCTTGATATACAATTCCTTTATCTCCTTGAGCAATCCATGTGCTAAAGTTTAATTGACGACCTATAAAATATAAAGCAACCTGAATTTGAGAGTGCCTTCTTTTAATTTCTAAATCTATTTTAGTTTTGTTGTCATAAACTGGCAAAACAATAGAATCATATATGACATCTAAAGAAGGGATTTCAGAAACAACTTTTTCAGTTTTAATTTCTTGTATAACTCCATTTTTATGAGGCTTATCAGGAAGCCATAGTAAATGTTTATGACCTGATTTTATTTTGGTATTACCACCTGTATTTTCAATTCTACCTGGATAGCAAAAATAAAATTGCGGAGTGTGGGCTAATAATGCTTCTAATACAGATCTGGTATTGTAACTGCCTCCTAAAATCCTATCAAAATTTATAGGATAATCTATTGCAAATGAATTTGCAATTCTCCAAATTAATTCTGATGATATTGATTCTATTTTCTTATCTTTTTCTGTCTCTCCTTTAGAAGGATTCCATCTTTTAATTCTAATTGGTCCTTCAGCTCCATCAATACTAATAATTTTTATTAATCCTTTTGTTTTTGGGTTAATGTAATTGAAAGTATTGCTATGATTTAGTTGCTTAATAAATGCTACTATATTACTTGCTGTTAATTTGTTCATAGTTAGTTTTTAAATCTTTAATAGGGTTATTGTATATGAAATTTGATATTGTCTTGGCTAATCCATTTGCAGCCAAATAAGGTACACCATTGCCGATTGTCTTAAACATATCAGTTAATGTAATGTATTGTGGTATTTCAAACTCTTTAGGTAATGACTGAATTGCTAATGCTTCAGCAGCAGAAATTCTTCTTGCTTTATATGGGTGTAAATGCACTTCATTGTTACCATAAGCAGCTGTTGGTGAATATCTCCATCTATGAAGTCTTTTATATGATTTTTTTAAATCATCGCCTTCGTCAATTATTTTAAATTTTTCCAAACCAGCTCTTGGTGTAAAATAGTTATTCGCATTTGGATGTTTATCTACTCCATTTTTTTTAAACCAATATTCTACAGTTAATTCGGCAGGTAATCCTTTAGGTATTTTAGTAACAGAATCTTCTTTGAATCTATCAAGGCTTGGCCAATTCATTGAAAATAATTCATTTGCTTTGTATAATGTATTTTCAGACCAATTGAAATTCTTAATAATAGGCGAACCATTTAATTTGAAGCCTAAGTCCCCAAGCGTATTTCTTTTAAAACCAATTAAAATTATTCTCTCTCTATTTTGAGGAGCACCATATTCTATAGCGTTTATTAGTTTCTCGGTCAAATAATAACCAGCTTGAATTAATTTAGTTTTCATAGCTTCAAAGAATTCTCTATGTTTCACGGTTCTATAAAGCCCTTTTACGTTTTCAAATAAAAAAAAATCTGGTTGTGTTTTACATATAATTTCAATGTATGTTCCAGATAGTTTTCCATTTTCTCCATTTTGTCCTTTGTTCTTTCCTGCAACTGAAAAATCAGGACATGGAGGTCCTCCAATAAATCCAATTAAGTCATTCTTTTTTCTTGCTTCATTCACATTGTCTTTAAGCCATAATTCGTCCATGTTAGACATATTTTCGGTAATGTCAGCTACTTGATGTCCAAATCTTGGTTGAGGTATCTTGAGCTTTTTTCTTGAAGCTACATAGATGTCAGAAAAGGCTTTGTGATATTCGTTTACAAAGAGCGTTTCGTACATTCCTGTAGTTTCAAATCCTAAGTCTAAAAAACCAGCTCCTGCAAAAAATGAAAATAATCCTATTTTGTTATCCATTACGGTTCAAATTTATACAGTTTAAATAATACTTATCCTATTTTATTTCATTAATTTTATAAATTATCAATATGGGCAAAATATTTATTTTCCTAAAACCTCAAAATAAATTAGTTACTATGGAATTTATAGTCGCTATTTGCATCCGAAGAAAAAAGACATCTTTCAGAGTTTAATTCATGGCTTGATTATTCTTAGTTCTTCACCGCTAATAAAATGAGAAAGGCAATCTTAAAAATGCCGACTGAGTTCTCACCGCTTCCAATCTACGAAAGCCTTACGCTAAATCTCACTCATTTACTCAACAAGGGTATTAATTCTATTAAAGTACATTTCCTTTTTGTCTCTCTAATATCATTGTTTTTTGCAATAAGCCTTAAGTGCATCAAAATAGGACGATTGTTTTGCATAATAGGCCTTAAGTGCATCACAATAGGACGATTGTTGCCAATTGTCGTCCTTAAGTGCATCATAATAAGACGACTTTTACCAATAATCGTCCTTAAGTACATTACAATAAGACGACTTTTATCAATAGTCGTCCTTAAGTACATCACAATAGGACGATTGTTAATCAAAAAAGGCCTTAAGTGCTTCGTTTATAGCCTAATGCGGTTTTTACAATATTTATTGGGTTTCCAAACCATTTTAATGTTTACTAAATTTAATTATTTCACTCGTTAATACAATTATATATGAATCTTTATTCAGAGCCAGGTGTTGCTTATCGTCATTTTTCAGGAGTTGCTTTGCCTCCTTTTGCTACCAATGTTATGAATGGTGTACACGATCACCCAGTTACTTTCGATCCTTTGGGTACTCCTGCTTTACCTTCTACCAAAGCTCATTTTTTACAGGTTATCAATACTGCTCAGAGTTCGTATTCTGAATATGATATGGGCGGAAAGTTTCAAAAGCCTGCTTTCGATACAGGTTTTAAAGCATTAGTCGATTTGTTGGATCAGTATGCCATCTATGTAAAAGATATTGCTAATGGCAATACAAACAACATTGTTTTATCGGGCTTTACGCCCGTTCATAGCGTGGCTCCTGTAAAAGCCATAATTCCTCATCAGGCAGCCTGGGTAGCAATTACTAATGGTGATGTATCTGGCGTATTGGATGCTGAATGCGAAACTTTTGGAGCCAACCATCATTATGGTTGTATAGCTTGCGAAGGACATCAATTGCCGGATAATGTTCAGATTTTACCAACCGGAATTTTAGTAATGCCTGCTAATGTTTCGTTTAGAATATTTCACAACTTTACCAACAGTCGTAAAAAAGTATTTAATGGGCTGGTAAAAGGCACGGAATATTATTTTTATTACTATGTTTCCAATAGTGCCGGCGTAAGCGTATTGAGTGTAGTAGTAAGTAAAATGTGTAGCTAAAATAAATAAGTTATAATAGCTAAGCTACAAGGTTTAAAAAGCTTTGTAGCTTTTTTTATAATAAAAAATAACTTCACGTTTTGTGAAGATTTACTATATTTGAATGGTGATTAATGAAAGTAAGAAAGAACGAAAACTTTCGATAAAGAAATTACTGTAAACAAATGGAATCGATACAATATAAGGTGATTAAAACGGATGCTCAGTATAATAAATACTGTAACAGACTGGAGATACTGGTAGATAGTACAAAGAAAACAAAGGCGATTAAAGAGGAGATAGAATTGCTTGCTCTGTTGATAGAAAAATATGACGAACAGCATAACTCTTTTGAGGATGCAAATCCAGTAGAAATTCTGAAACATTTAATGAAGGAGCATAAAATGAAGTCGGTAGAACTGGCAAAACTATTAACAGTAAGCGAAGGACTAATCTCCGATATTCTTAATTATAAGAAAGGGATATCTAAAGAAATTATCCGTAAACTATCTATCCATTTTAAAGTATCTCAGGAAGCATTCAACAGGCATTATATTCTGAAGAATATTGAAGTAGTAACTATGAAATCGAATAATGTTCCTACAAAAAAGAAAGAGATGAGTATGGCTTGATAAAGTATTAGTTAAAAACTAATTATGAATTAAATACATTTATTATTCAAGTATCTATACTTTATAATTATTAACAACTAAGTTTGTAACATGGCACTAAAAAAGCAAATACCATTTCAACAAATCTTAACAGTAGTTAAGACTTTAACTCCTGCTCAAAAGGCAAGATTAAGAGATGAGCTGAACAATACTGCCGAACTGGAAATTACCCAGACATCCTTTACAGAATTGCTTAAGAAAGGACCTGTTTTTACTACTGAAGAAATTAATACTATCAAAGAAAACAGGAAAAGCATAACATCATGGCGGACAAAAAAATAATGGTAGACTCTACTGTTTTAATTGATTATTTCCGCAAGATTGATAAAGATAAGTCAAGATTAATTAAGCTATCTACAGAGTTTAATAAAATATACATTTCCTCAGTTACAGAGTTTGAAATTTTGAATGGTGCATCTGCTATTCAAATAAAATTCTGGGATGTTATTCTTAAAGGAATTACAGTCTTGGATTTTAATAGTAAAACAGCAAGAATAGCTGCAGATATAGTTGCTCAATTAAAAATAATTAGAAAGAGTATAGATAAACCTGATTTGTTTATAGCAGCAACAGCAGTTGCAAATGGTTTGGTTTTAGACACTGCCAATAAAAAACATTTTGTACATATAGAAAGCCTGATACTTAGGAAGGAGTTATAATTCTTATCTTTAATTAGAGCGTAAAATATAGCTTAAAAAGCATCCATAAAAAAAGCTCAGGTAATTAAACCCAAGCCTTCAAAATGTATTTCAATTCTTAATTCTTAATTTTTAATTCTTAATTAAAAACTATTTCTTCCTAAAAAATATCCTAATAGGTATACCTTTAAAATTAAAGTTAGTTCTTAATTGATTCTCCAGATAGTTTCTGTAAGGAGATTTAATATCATCAGGGAAATTAGTAAAGAATGCAAACGAAGGAGTCTGTGTAGGCAATTGTGTAATGTATTTTATCTTCACAATATGTCCTCTTACAACCGGTGCATGGTAAGATTCTACCGCTTTCAGCATCACATCATTCAGTTTAGAAGTAGGCACTTTACGGCTCTTGTTCTCAAATACTTCCAGTGCAGTATCTACCACTTTCATAATACGGGTCTTATCTTTTACTGAAATAAATACCACAGGTACATCGGTAAAAGGAGCAAACTTACGTTTAAGATTTTCCTCATAATCACGGGCAGTATTGGTAGATTTATCTTCAATTAAATCCCACTTATTTACTATCACCGCAATACCCTTTCCTTTACGGGTAGCCAGACTAAATATATTTACATCCTGAGCAGTAATACCCTTATCTGCATCTATTAATAATAAACAAACATCCGCTTCATCCATTGCCCTGATAGCACGTATAATAGAATAGAACTCCAGATCTTCTTTCTCCTTATTCTTCTTACGGATACCGGCAGTATCTATCAACATAAATTCTTTGTTGAATAGATTGTAGTGTGTATGGATAGAGTCGCGGGTAGTACCTGCTACTTCACTTACAATAGTTCTTTCTTCGCCAATTAAAGCATTCAGTAAAGAAGATTTACCTACATTAGGCTGACCAATAATAGCAAACTTAGGAAGCTCTTTACCTCTTTCAGCATCTACATCTTCTACTGGTATTGGTTCTGCAATTGCATCCAGCAATTCGCCGGTACCACTACCATTCATACTCGAAACAGTATAAATTGGATCAATACCTAAAGCATAAAACTCGCTTGCTTCCAGTTCTCTTTGTCCGTTATCTACTTTATTTACCACCAGGTAAACAGGCTTAGTAGTTTTACGAAGCATCTCTGCCATAGCTTCGTCCAGAGGTGTAATGCCCGATGTTACATCCACCATAAATACAATGGCATTCGCTTCATCAATAGCTATACGAACCTGCTTGCGTATTTCTTTTTCAAAAACATCTTCACTTTCTGGCACAAATCCACCAGTATCTATCACGTTGAACGATTTACCATTCCAGTCGGCAACACCGTACTGTCTATCGCGGGTTACCCCACTCATATCATCCACAATCGCTTTTCTGAATTCCAATAAACGATTAAATAAGGTACTCTTCCCTACATTCGGTCTGCCCGTAATTGCTATAGTATATGACATAATTTCTTTTTAATGTGCTAATGAGCTAATCTGCTAATGTGCTAATCAAACTCATGTATATATTGTAAACGTAATCTTTCTTAATTCTTATTCTCCATTAATTCGTTAATCCGCTAATTCGCCAATCCTGTATTAATTAGCTAATTATCACATCAGCTAATTAGCTAATTAATAACCGTATTCCTTTAAATATAAATCGCTGTTTCTCCAGTTAGGTTTTACTTTCACAAAAAGATCCAGAAATACTTTATTCTCAATAAAAGTTTCAATATCCCTTCTTGCCAGTGTACCCAGTTCCTTAATAGTCTGCCCCCTTTCTCCCAGTATAATAGCCTTTTGCGATTCTCTGTTAACTATTATATCAGCCTGTATCTTTATTAAAGTATTTTTCTCTTTATATTCATTAATCACCACCGTAAGCTGATAAGGAATTTCATCGCTGAATAAACCATAAGCTTTCTCTCTTATTATTTCTCCAATAAAGAACTTAGTAGGTAAATCCGTTAAATCGTCTTCACTATAAAAAGGATTACCCTCTGGTAAAAGTTCTACAATTGCTTTTAGCAACTTAGGAATATGGTGGGAGAGGAGCGCCGATATTTTAATAATCTTCTTTACATAAGGTTGCGATGCAAAGAATGCTTCTGCAGCAGCAAGCTTACCATTTTCCGCTACATCTATCTTATTTAATATAACAATAGCAGGAACTTTCAGCTTAAGGTTCTGGAAAATGTTGTCGTTATCAGCCAGATCGTCGTTTACATCTACTATTAGTAATGCAACATCAGCATCTTCCAGAGCACTTTTAACGAAGTCCATCATTTTTTCGTGAAGCTTATATTTTGCTTCAATGATACCCGGAGTATCAGAAAATATGATCTGATATTCGTCAGGCTTAGTTAAAAAACCTTTTATTCTATGTCTTGTAGTCTGAACTTTCGGGGAAACAATGGCCAGCTTTTCGCCTAATAGGGCATTTAGAAGGGTACTTTTACCGGCATTTGGCTTACCGAAAATATTTACAAATCCGGATTTCATGTTTGACGGTTTGAAATTCAATAAAAAATAAAAGCCCTGCCTAAGCGGGGCTTTCTGTATGTTGCGAGAGGGGGGATCGAACCTCCGACCTTCGGGTTATGAGCCCGACGAGCTACCGCTGCTCTAT
>JBAXVH010000270.1:0-2364 GCA_037129215.1 Bacteroidota bacterium
ACACCCTATTATGTGGTAATTTTTTTGGAATTCTCATCTTTAATCTAATATTGCAGCTGTAGGTACTAATCTACGAGCAAGTAAATAAACATATAAAACACCTCATTATACAACTGGAATGGCGAAGAATTTATTAATAGTGGAGTCCCCGGCAAAAGCAAAGACCATCGAGAAAATTCTGGGTAAAGAATTTGAGGTTCATAGCTGTTATGGACACATCAGAGACCTGGAAAAAGATGAGATGGGAATTGATGTAAACAATCATTTTAAACCCCGTTACATAGTACCCGATGATAAATTAAAGGTAGTAGCAGATTTAAAAAGACTGGCAGCAAAAGCGCAGGACGTTTGGTTAGCATCGGATGAGGATCGGGAAGGGGAAAGTATCAGCTGGCATCTTGCAGAAGTACTTGGCCTTGACCCGCTTACAACAAAACGTATTGTGTTTCATGAGATTACTGCACCTGCTATTAAGAAAGCGGTAGCTAATCCTCGTATTATTAATATGGATCTGGTAAATGCACAACAAGCACGTCGTGTTTTAGATAGATTGGTTGGATTTGAATTGAGCCCGGTTCTTTGGCGCAAAATTGGCCGTCAGGGTGGATTAAGTGCAGGAAGGGTACAAAGTGTTGCCGTAAGATTAATTGCAGAAAGAGAAAGAGAAATTAATCAGTTTAATGCACTCAGTAGTTTTAAAGTAGAAGCTTTATTTACGTCTAAAGATATTAATGGTAAATCGCTGAATTTTAAAGCTGAATTACCCGAAAGAATAAATGAACAGACTGGTGCACAACATTTTTTAGAAACCTGTAAAGGTGCTAATTATAAAGTGGCAGATATTCAGGTGAAACCTGCAAGAAGAAGTCCTGCTGCTCCATTTACAACATCTACCTTACAACAGGAAGCTTCCCGAAAGCTGGGTTATGGCGTAAGTAAAACAATGCTTTTAGCACAAAGACTATACGAAAGCGGTAAGATTACTTACATGAGAACGGATAGTATTAACTTAAGTGAAACTGCACTGGAAGATATCCGTAATGAGATTACCAATAGCTATGGTAGCAAATACTATCAAAGCAGAAAATATAAGAATAAGAATGATTCAGCACAGGAAGCGCACGAAGCTATTCGTCCTACCTATATGAATGATAAAACGATAGATGATGCTGATGCAAATCGTTTATACGAGTTGATCTGGAAAAGAACTATTGCATGTCAGATGAGTGATGCTGAGTTTGAAAAGACTACTGCTAAAATTGATATTTCTACTAACCGTCAGCAACTTTCTGCTTCAGGAGAAGTATTGAAATTTGATGGCTTCTTAAAAGTATATTACGAAGGAAGAGACGAAGAAGAAGAAACGGATAATGAGGAAGGTAATTCAGTATTGCCACCTTTAAAAGTAGGAGAGGTGCTTGAATTGAGAGAAATGATGGCTACCGAGAAATTTACACGTCCTGCGGCAAGATATACAGAAGCATCATTGGTAAAGAAACTGGAAGAACTGGGTATTGGTCGTCCATCTACGTATGCTCCAACAATTTCTACCATTGTTAAAAGAAACTATGTAGAAAAGAGAGATAAGGAAGGTGTGAAAAGAACCTATACTATTTTTAGTCTTTCTCCATCAAATGAAATTAGAAAAAGTATTTCAACTGATGTTGTGGGTACCGAAAAAGGGAAGATGTTTCCTACAGATTTAGGATTGGTAGTAACCGATTTCTTAGTGGCAAACTTCGAGAAAGTAATGAACTTTAAGTTCACTGCTCATATTGAAGAAGAGTTTGATGAAATAGCTACCGGTAAAATGAAATGGAGCGAAATGATCTCCGATTTCTATAAACCTTTCCATACTACTATCGAGGATACACTGGAAAATGCTGTTCGTGCAACTGGTGGTAGAGAACTTGGTGTGCATCCAGAAAGTGGTAAAAAGATTGAAGCAAGAATGGGTAAGTTTGGCCCTATGGTAATGATTGGAACAGTAGAAGATGAGGAAAAACCAAAATATGCTAAACTTAAATCCAACCAAAGTATAGAAACCATTACCCTGGCAGAAGCGCTTGATTTGTTTAAAATGCCTAAAACAGTGGGAGAACATAATGGAGAAGAAGTTACTATAAATGTGGGAAGATTTGGTCCTTTTGTAAAGTGTGGCGATAAACTGGCTTCCTTACCAAAGGGACTTGATTTAGATACAATAGATATGGAGCAGGCGCTGGAATATATAAACCAGAAAGCAAAGGATGAAGCTCCGGTAGCACATTATCAGGATCTTCCTGTAACTAAAGGCAAGGGTAGATTTGGTCCGTTTATTAAATGGAACGATTTATTTATCAATGTAACAAAGGCCTACAATTT
>JBAXVH010000271.1:0-2357 GCA_037129215.1 Bacteroidota bacterium
GATTTGCCAGGAGGTGTTGTAAATATTCTTACTGGTAAGCCATCCGAGTTGGTAAAATACTTTGCCGATCATATGGATATTAATGCTATGGTTTACTGTGAGAAAGATGAGGCTACAAAGAAGCTGATACAGGAAAAAGCAGTGTTGAATGTTAAACGTGTTTTCTGTTATGATAAGATAGACTGGAAGAATGAAACAGCAGGTCAATCTCCTTACTTTATTCTGGATTCACAAGAGATAAAAACTACCTGGCATCCAATAGAGAATATTGGTGGTGCTAAGGCGGGATATTAGGAATACGTGAATCGTGAGATATGTGAGTCGTGAGGAACACAAAATAAAAATTATATAAAGATGTTGGGTAAAATAGGGTTCTTCTTTTTATGTTTAATAATATTATCGAAAGCTTCATTTGCCGGGGATTCTATTATTGTAAAAAAAGATCCAAGGTTTGATATACTTACACAAAAACAGGTATCTATAAATAAGCGCTCCTCCATGATGACAAGTGCTGGAATGTATAAAGGATTTCGCATACAGGTTATCAGTACGAACAAAAGAGATGAGGCATTTAAAATAAAAGCAGAGCTATTGACACGTTTCCCTGGAGAGAAAGTATATGTGCTATTTCAGTCGCCCGCTTTCAGGGTTAGGATAGGAAACTTCTTAAAGAGACAGGATGCAGAAAAGTTCCGTGCACAGTTAACAAAGCTATATCCTCAGGGTTGTTATATAGTTGAAGATGGAATAGAATATTCGCCACCAAATGAAGATGATGCAACTGGACAGTAATGTTTTTATTGTACGGATTTATAACATTAAATTTTTATGATTCAAGAAAAGATAAAGTCGCTTTCAAAGCAATACCTAAATGAGTTTATGGATGTTCGTCATCATATTCATGCTAATCCTGAATTGAGTTATAAGGAGTTTAATACATCTGCTTTTATCCAACAAAAACTGACTGACTTTGGAGTTTCATTTGAGGTAAAGGCAACTACAGGTGTTGTGGCTGTTATTAAAGGAAAGAATCCTGATAAAAAAGTTATTGCATTAAGAGCAGATATGGATGCTTTACCTATTCAGGAAGAGAATAATGTTTCTTACAGATCTACAATAGATGGCGTAATGCATGCATGCGGTCATGATGTGCATACTACTTGTTTATTGGGGACAGCAAAGATTTTGAATGAGTTGAAAGCTGAATGGGAGGGAACTATTAAACTGATATTTCAGCCAGGAGAAGAAAAGAATCCGGGGGGTGCAAGTATTCTTATAAGAGAAAAAGTATTGGAGAATCCTGCTCCTACCAAGATAATTGCCATGCATGTAAATCCTTCGCTGGATTTTGGTAAGTTTAGTTTTAGAAAAGGAAAGGTAATGGCCAGTGCCGATGAAATATATATTACTATTAAAGGGAAAGGTGGACATGCTGCTGCACCTCATTTAACCCAGGACATTATTCTGATTGCATCGGAGATGATTGTTTCTTTACAGCAGGTAGTTTCCAGGAATGCTAATCCATTAATACCTTCTGTTCTTTCATTCTGTTCTTTTCAGGCAGGTAATGCAACCAATATAATTCCTTCTGAAGTGAAGTTGATGGGCACATTTAGAACACTCGATGAAACATGGCGTTATAAAGCACATGAAATAATTCATCAACATGCAAAGGGATTAGTAGAAACCCTTGGGGCAGAAATAGATATTAAAATAGATGTTGGTTATCCTTGTGTAATTAACGATGATGATCTTACCGAAATGGCCTGGAATTTTGCAAAAGAATATATGGGTGAAGAAAATATAGAAGAAACAGAAGTAAGAATGGGTGCTGAAGATTTTGGTTATTATACGCAACATATACCTGGTTGTTTCTTCCGTTTAGGTGTTAGAAATGAAGCTGAAGGAATTATTCATAATGTACATACTCCTAAGTTTAATATAGATGAACGTGCTATAGAATATGGAATAGGAATGATGAGTTGGTTGGGAGTGAGTGTGGAATAAGTAAGGCAAGGAGGCAATAGTATTACAAATACAAGTTTATACAAAAGAGGTCGAATGTTTATCATTCGACCTCTTTTATTATACAATAAACTTATTAAACCTATTGAACTCCTTAAACCTTTCTAGCTATTTACTAAGGTTCCTTTTGAAGCATGTTTTACTTCGCTGTATTCTTTTGCTGCAGATATAAAGCTAACAAATAAAGGAGCAGGTGCTTCTACAGTACTCTTAAGTTCTGGATGATATTGAACTCCTATAAAGAATGGATGATCTTTAAGTTCTACTATCTCTACAAGTCCGGTAGCTGGATTCTTTCCGCTAGCTATTAAGCCTGCAGCTTCCATTTGTTC
>JBAXVH010000272.1:0-2351 GCA_037129215.1 Bacteroidota bacterium
TATCCAGACTACCATCCTTAAGTACACCAAGAGCAGAAAGACTACCCCCTTTATAGTTAGCCGTAAACACCCATTTGTTTTGTTTATCAACGGTTATATAACATGGGCCTGCCCCTTTAGTGTTTTGTGTATTTATCAGCAATAGTTTGCCGTTATGTTTATCAAAAGTATAAGCTGTGGCTGCACTGATATTATTGTCACCACCTTCTTTTACAGCGTATACAAATGCTTCGTTATTGCTGACGGTTAAATAAGAAGGGTTGTCTGTTTTGGCAGTAGCTACCAGCTTTGCCGTGCCACTATCTGCATTAAACTGATAACTATAAATTCCCTCACTATTCCCCTTAGTATAGGTGCCAACCAGTAAATAATAGTTGTTTTTCTGCGCGCTTAAACCAATAGACAACAAGCAACAAAAACCAATGAATAGTATACGCATAATGCTGATATTAATGTTATACAATAGGGGTTTCAAAATGCACTTCTGTCTTCAGTGCTTCCATTACATTATATATAATGGGACATCTATTGTAGTGCATAAAAATGGTAAACAATCTGTTTTGTACCTCGGGTAAATGAAGCGCCGGAAATTCTCTGCAACCAGCAAAACGATGCTCGTAAATAGTACATTTATTATCCGATAAAAAATGACAGGGAATGGCACTCATCAGCATCTTACCCGACAGGCTTTTTTCTACATAAGCATCATCAAAGTTCTCGCGGGATATTGCCAGAAACCCTGCTGCGGCATCGGCTTCAGTAGTATTCAATCCTATCATCAGCGATTTGCAGCAATTACCACATTGGGTACAATCAATAGCGGGAGTAATTTGCTGTTCCAGTCTTTGTACAGCAGCATCCAGCTCCTGCGAATTCAGCTTTTTCAATAGCGTTATAAAGGCTGCATTCTCCTGTTCTTTTGCAGCAGTATCCTTTGCTATAGTATCTAAGTTTGTTTCCAGAATGGGTAACTGCATACATGTGTTTATTCAAAAGTAATGGCAATAATTTCAAATCAAAATATTTATGGTATTATTGTGTCTGTATATAATTCTATTTTATGGCACTTATTCTCCCTGTTTTAGATAAAAGTCCACTGTTTGGCACCAGTTGTTTTGTTGCGCCCAATGCCACTATTGTTGGCGATGTAACCATGGGCAACGATTGTAGTATCTGGTTTAATGCCGTTGTAAGAGGCGATGTAAACTTTATTAAAATTGGCAACAAAGTAAACATTCAGGATGGGGTGGTTATTCATTGTACCTACCAGAAAAATGGTACCACCATTGGCAACAATGTATCGCTTGGGCACAATGCCATTGTACATGGATGCACCATTCACGATAATGTGCTGGTGGGTATGGGCGCTATTGTTATGGATCGTTGTGTAGTACACAGCAATGCTATTATTGCTGCCGGTTCCGTAGTGCTCGAAGGAACTATTGTAGAGGCTGGTACTATTTATGCAGGTATTCCGGCCAAGAAAGTAAAGGATATTTCGCAGGAAAAAATTCATGGAGAAATAGATCGTATTGCCAACAATTATCTGCACTATTCTACCTGGTTTAAGGATAGTAATGCACTTACTACAGAATAAACTATTTCCAATTCAAATTACAGGAAATAAAAATGCAGTAGTATTAATAGTAAATGTTATTCTATTAATACTACTGCACTACAGTAAGACAACAGCGGACTATTTTCTCTGGAAAGTTCTAATGTAATTAATCAGATCGCCAGGGGTGCCGGTTTTACCAAAGCTGCCTTCTATTACATCATCGTTGCTGGGTATTCTTCTTTTAAAAGATGGCATGTCTTTGTGCCCTTCTGTCATTTTATAAAAGATTGCACCATCCGATTGTTTTTTAAATGCTTCGCTGGTAAAATCTCCCGGAGTCTGGTTTAGTTTAATAGCCCTTGGGCCATCGCCTTTACCATTTACACCGTGGCATGATTTACAATAGCGACCATACATTTCTTTTCCAATTTTAATAGAGGAAGAGTCTGATGGAACAGGATTTTTCATCTTCTGATATTTTTCAGGAACTACCCATTTTGTTGGGTCCTGATCAAAAGAGAACATGAATAATGCGAAAATTACTACTCCTAAAGAAGCGATAAAAGTTTTCATAATGAACAAGTTTTAGATCATTCGAAAAACACTCTCAAATGATTGTCCGCAAGCTACCAATCATTTTCCGTAATAAAAATGACGAGAATCATATTATGCCCAAAAAGGTTCTTTTTCTTTACCCCCACCTCTGTATTTGTATTCTTTTTACTTTTTGTTTTTTCTTTTTTACTTGATTTTGGGCGTTCCGCAAGCGGCCGTTCCAGCTCTTCCTATCTTT
>JBAXVH010000273.1:0-2347 GCA_037129215.1 Bacteroidota bacterium
CCCATAACTTATTGATTCAACAGACAGAGAATGTACAATCGGGGCGACAGATACGGTTTACCAATGCAAAAGAAATAGCTGCTTTAGAACCTGTTTTAAAAGCATACATCTTTGAAGCAATAGAAGTAGAAAAAGCCGGACTGAAGGTGCAATATAAAAAGACTACCGACTTTCCTATACCAGAAGAATTAGAACAGAAAATGGCAGAGATGCCTGCATTGAAAGCAGCATTTGATGCATTATCGGCAGGAAGACAAAAGGGCTATTGTCTGTACTTTTCCGAACCCAAACAATCGGCAACAAGAGTTTCCAGAATTGAGAAATATATACCTCTGATACTAATTGGAAAAGGTATAAGAGATTGTACCTGCGGGCTATCGAAACGAATGCCCAACTGCGATGGATCGCACAAATACAAGTAAAAAACAAAAAGGAAAAAGGAAGTAGAGTATACAGGCGAATAATCAGCTATGTATTTGTGTTTGCGTTAGGGATAGAAGGGAAAATCCTTTGTTTTTTCTGCGCACTACCATCCTATAATGAGGCTATTACTGCGCAGAAAAAACAAAGATTGGAATGATAGCCCGGGCCGCGAGGAACGAAGCGGTAACGCCCTAATCCAAAGTAAAAAGGAAAAAACAAAAAGTAAAAAGAATACAAATCAATTGATAATGAAGAGTGGATAATTGATAATTAGTATTAAAACCAAGTACTCCGCTCCTACCATCCGTCCTTTTTTGTATCCTTTTATCTAAAATATTTGGCTAAGACCTTTTTTCAGTTAATTTGCCCCCGAAATTACCCTGTAATAACTGCTTTTACAAGGTTATACATTTCAAATCAATTATTTATTCAAAAGTTTTTTTCAATGAAAAAATGGTTATTAGCAGCTTCTGCAGGATTGTTGTTTAGCAGCAATCTGATGGCACAGGCAAAGAAGATTCAGTTTGTAAAATACACTTTACCCAATGGACTTAAAGTAATTTTACATCAGGACAATACAGCTCCTATAGTAGCGGTTACCGCGCTTTATCATGTAGGTTCGAAAAATGAAGACACTTCCCGTACCGGATTTGCGCACTTCTTCGAACACCTTTTATTTGAAGGTTCCGACAACATTAAAAGAGGAGAATACGATAAGTATGTAACCAATGCTGGTGGTGCATTGAATGCGAACACTACTACTGACCGTACTTTTTACTACGAATTACTTCCTGCAAATCAGCTTAAGCTGGGTTTATGGTTGGAAAGTGAGCGTATGATGCATGCCAAAATAGAACAGATTGGGGTGAATACGCAGAGAGAAGTAGTTAAAGAAGAAAAAAGACAGCGTTATGATAACCGTCCTTACGGTTCTATCATTCCTGAAATAATGAAAAGATCTTTTACTGTGCATCCTTACAAATGGACACCAATAGGTAGCATGGATCATTTGAATGCTGCTAAGCTGGAAGAATTTATAGGTTTCTACAAAACCTATTATGTACCAAACAACTGTGTGCTTTCTATTGCTGGCGATATTAATATTGATTCTACCAAAGCAATGATTGCGGCTTATTTCACTGATATTCCAAGCGGTACAAAACCAATGTATCGTCCTAATATTACCGAGCCTGCTTTAGGTCATGAGGTGAGAGATACCGTAAAAGACAACATTCAGTTGCCTATGATTATTCAGGCATACAGAGCGCCTAAACAAGGTAGCCCTGAATATTATTCTTTCCATTTATTATCTACTTTACTTGCCGGTGGAGGTTCGTCACGTTTAAACAAAACACTGGTGGACGATCAGGAACTTGCTTTACAGGCGGGTGCTTTCCCTTACTTTATGGAAGATGAAGGTTTATTTATCAACTATGCTTTACCTAACCGTGGTATTGCTCCGGATAAACTGGAAAAAGCAATTGATTCTATCGTTAATTCTTTAAAGGGAACTACTATTTCTGAGCATGAATATCAAAAGGTACAAAATCAGATTGAAAGCGAATTTGTTACCCGTAATGGTACTATGGCAGGTATAGCAGAAAGTCTGGCTAACTACGAAGTATATTTTGGTGATGCAGACCTTATCAATACTGAATTATTAAAGTATAAAAAAGTAACCAGAGAAGATCTTAGAGCAGTTGCTTCAAAGTACTTTAATGACAATAACAGAGTGGTATTATATTATTTACCTAAAGGTGCTAAAAAGAAATAATATCCATTAAGTAATCAATAAATAAGAGAATAATGAAAAGAATATTTTTATATAGCATATTAGCTCTTCCAGTGATAGGAATGGCACAAGTAAAAAAAGCTGCTCCTACCAAACCTGCTGTTGCAGTAGAGAAAGTAGACAGAACAAAGG
>JBAXVH010000274.1:0-2343 GCA_037129215.1 Bacteroidota bacterium
ATCTAAATCGTCTGGCTTTCTTTTAATATGTTTAGGAAGAGGTGTTTCTCCCATGCTTTCCAGCTTTGCTTTAAAGCTTGCTTCATCGCTATCCCAAAGAAAACGGATAGTTCTACCGCGACTGGTAGTATTATCAATAACCTCTGCTACTAAATCTTCAGTTTCGCCAAAGTATAGTTTATTTCCTACACGAATCTTTCTTGCGGGATCAACTATTACATCCCATAAACGGTTTGCTTTGCTTAATTCTCTTAGTAAGAAAACTTCAATCTTAGCACCAGTCTTTTCCTTTCTACCATACATTCTTGCAGGGAATACTTTGGTATTATTGATAACGAAAACATCTTTATCATCGTAGTAATCAATAATATCTTTGAAAGTTTTGTGTTCTATTGCACCAGTCTTTTTATGAATAACCATTAGGCGGCTATCTTCTCTTTTCTTAGTAGGATGTTGTGCAATAAGATTTAAAGGAAGATCAAATTTGAATTGCGTAAGCTTCATATAACGTTTGTTTTATTTGCCTACAGGATAATAATGGGGACAGTCCCTGAATTATTGTCATGTTACGGCATGATTTCAATAAAAGAGCGCAAAAGTAATGAAAAGGAGGTTAATTATGTCAAGTTATTTTTTAACCACTTTAATAACGTTGGATTTACCGGCACTATTTATAAATTGTAAAAAGTATTGTCCTTTAGATAACTTAGAAAGTTCAATCTGCTGTTGATTATCTCCTTCCATGCTATTAACAACAGTTTGATCCACTATTCGTCCAACTGCATCTATCAAAACAACAGTTGAATTTCCTGCATTAGGAGTACTATAGTTTATTTTCAATGTTGATTCTACCGGATTAGGATAAATATTATTAACTACAAAAGGTATTTTACCATCCCCTTTAAGCATAATTACATCAGAAATTGCGTAATCAGCCTGTTTATTTACTTGTTTTAATCTGTAATAAGTATTTACAAGTTGTGTAGCCTGATCTACAAAAGTGTAAGTCAAAGTGGACGTACTATTTCCCATTGGAGCTAAAGAATTAACAGTAGCTATTGGAGTAAAATCATGCCCATTGGTAGATCGCTCTATTACAAAATGGTCATTATTAACTTCGGTATAGGTATTCCATTTCAACACATTCTTTTCGCTTAATTTATACCCATTAACCCTTGTTGCAGAAACAGGTAAAGTGTTATCGTACTGCACTCCCATTATAAGTTTATACTTATTATTTTCGGAAGCAATATCAATCCAACTACTGTTTAAAGGCGTTTTATAATAATAGGTATTGGTTTGTAAAGGAGATTCAGATTCGTAAGCATAGCTGATGGTAGCTGTTGATGATTGTGTAACTGCAATAAAATATTGTCCATGAACTGTGATTCCGGTAGAAACATTGATATCCATACTACCAGGCTGAGAAGTTAATCCTTTTTGTTGCCACAATATAGCACCAGGTTTATTGTCTAATCCATTAGCATCATATACAGTAATATCGAAAGGAACACTATTCGATTCATTGCTAAAATACAAGGTAATATGATTGATGCTTTTAAAATTCTGTGTAGTAAAACGGGTAGCAAACTCGCTTGGTACATTATTACCTATACCACTATTCTGGTAAAGATTATTACCCAATGTAACGTTGCTTACCTGATTATTGGTAATTCTGATGTTTTTACTAATCAGATTATCACTATTATCTTCATCGGAAGGAATAGAAACCGAAAGCTTATCGGTACTGTTTACACCAGGTACAAATGCATCGAATACGATATTAGTTGCTATGCCAGGTGCAAGATTTTCGATATACTTTGTGGTGCTGAAACTATTGTTACCAGCTACTGAAAGGGTAACAGGAACATGAACTGCATTTTGTTTACCTGCATTAAATACGTTGGCACTAAAAGAATAGGATTCACCATTTTTACAGATAGTTCCTAAGCTATACAATGTAGTAATAATCAAATTATTATTGTAAGATGCATGCGGTGTAAAGCGATAAACCGAATTAGAAGCAGGAAAAGATGTAATACTATTGTTCTCGTTAAATTTACTGATAGCAGGATTGGTAGAATTATCCTGCAAAGAAATAAAACTTCCAAAACCAGTTTTATTGGTTGTAAGTCCAATAGATGCTTTTGCTGTAGCGGAAGGAGTTCCGTTTAAATTCTGATATGCAAATTCAACAATATTTGTCGTCTCGTGAAGAATTAACTGGAAAGAACCAACTGCCGCATTACACTGATAATCCCATTTAATATTTTTCCATTCTACAGTAAACACCCTGTAAGGAGCATTCCCAGTAGTTTGATATACCAGATTACTATTTTGTTG
>JBAXVH010000275.1:0-2337 GCA_037129215.1 Bacteroidota bacterium
TCTTGCTTCCGGTTCGCACAATCCTGCCAGTGTATTTATACCTTGTGTGCTGGCCACCGTTTGTACTACTATCGCCTCTATCCTGATTGTTGCTTTCAAACAAAAGCTTAAATGGGATAAAGTACTGGTAGGAGGCATCCTGGCTTTAGTCACTTTTGTGAGTGTACTCATGTATTGGGTAAATACCATGAATGATGAACAGAAGAATCTGTTTGGAAAAGTAGCAGGCAATGTATTGTTGCTCATTATTATTGTTGCTATCATTATTGGTGGGGTAGTAAAGAAACTAAATGTATTCGATGCCTTTATTGAAGGGGCGCAACATGGCTTTGGGGTAGTATTAAAAGTTATTCCTTACTTTGTAGGAATGCTGGTGGCTATCCGGGTTTTCCGCGATAGTGGTTCACTAACTTATCTGGTAAATGGTATTTCTTATCTTATTAGTCTTACCGGTATCGATACTGCTTTTACCCCCGCTTTACCTGTAGCTATCATGAAACCTTTTAGTGGCGGAGGTGCCCGTGGCTTAATGCTCGATACCATGAAGACCTATGGGGCCGATAGCTTTGTTGGTCAACTTGCTTCTACCTTTCAGGGAAGTTCCGATACTACCTTCTATATCATTGCCTTGTACTATGGCAGTGTAGGTATCAAGAAAATAAGGTACTCTTTATGGGCAGGTATTGCAGCCGATATCATTGGGGTTATCTGTGCTATCCTTATTGGCTATATATTCTTTAAGCACTAAGAAAGGTTCAAGGAATTTAAAAGGTTCAAGAAGTTCAATTAGTTAACCATGGTATTATATCAACCTTAACATGATAGATTGATATAATATTAGGAGAATAATAAACTGACCTTCTTTCCCAAACCGGTTTCAAATATCTTATACAGAGTAGATAGCTGTATATCACAATGACCATTTTCAAGTCTCGATATATAGCTTTTCTTAGTACCCACTTTCTGTGCCAGTTGTTCTTGTGTAAGATTAGCTTCTAAACGCGATTGTTTCAGCATTTCGCTTATCACAAAGTATTGTGCCTTTTCTTCAAACTCATCTCTGTTTGCAGTTCCTATTTTGCCGTATTTTAAATCAAGCAATTCATCATAAGAACTGGCATTCAATAAATTATTTTCTTTTCCTTTCTTCATCCTTTTTAGTTTTAATAATTGTCTTTTCTTTTATGTTCTTTTCAGCAAAATATTCAATCATTAATATTGCTGCCTTTGCAATTTCTTTAGAAGGTGTTTTAGGAGTCTTTTTCTGAAAACTATTAAATAGAATTACCAGATTTCCTTCATCAAAACAGCATAATATTCTATAGATATTTCCCTCACATTTATCCTTATTTCATAAGTACCATCAGTTCCTGTTAAGTGTTTAAAGTATGTTTTGGGAATCCTTTCAACTGTCCTTACAATTTTCAGTACAAAATCAATCTTCTCTTGCACTTTCTGGGTTTGCATTATGTAAAACTCCATAAAGTGCTTCCCATGAAAAATTATCTTCCTGTCTTGATTCACCAGACAAAGATAACTTTTAAGTTAACATTTGTACTATTAATTATAAAGTAGATAGTAAAGGAGGTTTTCAAGTTTTTATCTCTGATTATTTCCAGTACTACCCACTATATTATTGACTTGTACTTTGGCAGTGTAGGTATCAAGAAAATAAGGTACTCATTGTGGGCAGGTATTGCAGCCGATATCATTGGGGTTGTCTGTGCTATTCTTATTGGCTATATATTCTTTAAGCACTAAGAAAGATTGAGTGGATTTAAGAATCAGCAGTTTCAGATTAATAGTGGATGTACTATAAATCTCAGGATTATAAGGGTGTAATTAATGATTTCTATAGTAAATAAAATGTGTGTGATGTTAAATAGACGATGTCTGACGTTAAATGGACGACGTTTGACATTAATTAGCCGATGATTAACTTTTTGATAGTGTGTAGGACTTTAAATAGGCGATGTGTGACGTTAAATGAACGATGTTGGACATTAAATAGACGATGACTTGTTAATTTATGCAATTGCCAACGTTAAATAGGCGATGTGTGACGTTAAATGAACGATGTCTGATTATAAATTGATGTTGTCTAGTTATTAAGCTATCTTAGTTTATAAAGTATTAATACAGCTGAGCTCTTTAGTGATCTTTACTTACAGCATAGAGATTAAGTGACCGTTTTTTTAATCATTTCTGAAAGAAGAAAGGTTATTGTTAACCGATTTTCTTGTTTAACTAAGCGATGTATTTGTATTGCGTTAGTTGCAGCAGGCAGGGCAAACGCATCTAAATTTGAGTAAACAGAAGATTTGCAAGGAATTCTTC
>JBAXVH010000276.1:0-2324 GCA_037129215.1 Bacteroidota bacterium
GTATAGTGTATTGCTGATTCCTATTGGGTTTCTGCCTTCTCACTACCATATTGCCGGCCATGTAAGTATGTGGATTATACTGGTAGGTAACTTGTTTATGGTAATGCAATCGGTAAGATTGTACAATACTATGGATGTAAAAGCGGCTCGTAGGGTAATGTTTAGCAGCTATATATATTTGCCTATTATTCTGTTGGCTTTATTGTTTGATAAGCTACATTTTTAATACAGGGAGACAGGAGTGAGGAGAATACAAATTAGCTAATTTGCTGATTTGATAATGTGCTAATGAATACAGACTGATGGAGAAATAATAGAGAATAAGAACAGCAGAAATAAATATTATTCAATATAAATTACTTATTACTTAAAACTTACAACATAAAACTTATTATGGATACGATAACTACAGAGAACAGCGGTAAAATGAATCCTTTAAAGTTTACTTTATGGGTAGCAATTGGCAGTATCTGCATGATGTTTGCTGCACTTACCAGCGCTTATATTGTAAAAAAGAATCAGGGAAACTTCCTTGAATTCGATTTTCCTATGTTGTTTACTATCTCTACAGTAGTAATTCTTACCAGTAGCCTTACCATGTATCTGGCGTATAAGGCGTTTAAAGAGCAACAATTATCAAAGTATAAGACTTTAGTTACTGCTACCTTTTTATTAGGGGTGGTATTTATTGTTTTACAAATATTAGGCTTTAAAGAACTGGGCCTGAACCACATTGCCTTAGTGGGTAATATGAGCAATCCTTCCGCTTCTTTCTTCCTCGTAATTGTTGGTTTACATATAGTACATATATTAGGCGGACTACTTTTTTTATTAATAAGAGTATTTAAGAATGCCGAAAAAGAAACCCTCAATAGTATAGAAATGCTGTCTACATACTGGCATTTCGTAGATTTATTATGGATTTATCTATTCATTTTCCTGCATATTATCAGGTAATTTAAAAAAAATATTAGACAATTCTGCGAAAATTCAACTGAACCAATAAATTTGCGGACTTCTTAATGCAATAATAATGACGACAACAACAACAGCGCCAGCAGAAAAATTATGGGGAGGAGGTAAAAGTCCTTTCAATGTTGAGTACGGAAAACTAATGATGTGGTACTTTTTAATGAGTGATGCTTTCACGTTTGGAGCGTTCCTTATTTCCTATGGTACTATCCGTTTTTCTTCTGTAGGATGGCCCGATCCGAATAAAGTTTTTAAAAGTTATCCTTTTGCCGCAGAGAATGCAAATGCACCTCTTGTGTTTGTAAGTATCATGACTTTTATCCTGATTGTAAGTTCTGTAACCATGGTAATGGCAGTACAGGCAGGACATCAGATGAGAAAGAAAGCGGTAGTTACTAATCTAATACTGACTATCATTGGTGGATTGGCGTTCTTAAGCTGTCAGGCCTGGGAGTGGCACCATTTATTTACCGAAGGTGCATGGTGGGGTCGTAATCCTTTCCCTAATGCAGATGGTTCTATTGCATCTACCAACTTTACCAACTACTTCTTTACCATCACTGGTTTCCACGGATTCCACGTATTTAGTGGTGTGATTATTAATATCGTAATGTTGATTATGACTTTAACTAATCAATTTGAAAAAAGAGGTCATTACCTGATGATTGAAAAGGCTGGTTTGTACTGGCACTTTGTAGATCTTGTATGGGTATTCGTATTCACTTGTTTCTACCTTATCTAATTACTTACCAATAAAATATTATATATAAAATGGATCATACAACTACTGCACATGCAGATCACGCTGCTGAAGCAAGAAAAGAAATATGGAAAGTTACCGGTATTCTTACCGTGTTTACCATCGTAGAACTTATTCTTGGTTTTTATATGATGAGAGTTCCTTTAGACGAACAATCTAAAAGAACCTTTTTAAAAGGTATTATCATCATTTTTATGTTGGCTAAAGCCTTCTATATAGTTGCTTATTTCATGCACATGAAACATGAAGTAAAGAACCTTATTATGACTACAGCGGTTCCTTTAACTTTATTTATCTGGTTCATCATTGCTTTCTTATACGAAGGAAATTCTTACAAGAATCTTAGAAATACCTATGATGGTCATTTCAGAGATCGTAAAGAAATTAAAGCGCCTGTAAAAGAAGAACATGAGGCAGTAAAAGAAATTAAAGCAGTAGAACCAAAATCTGCCGGAGAATAATATAAGGTTAATAATAAGTGTATTTCTCACGAATCACGATGTATTTTCACGAATCACGTTGTCGTATTACTTACAACGGGTGCATAAATTTATTTCCCACTATGCTGCTTGTTTAATGGATATGGTTCTGA
>JBAXVH010000277.1:0-2320 GCA_037129215.1 Bacteroidota bacterium
GCAATGAGCTTTATGGTGGCTTCGGATTTAGAAGCTAAAGAATTTGGAGCTTTGTTTGGCAATGGTGAATCGGGAGAAGGAATGACTGCATTCTTAGAGAAACGTAAACCAAATTGGTAAGAATTATTAATTTTCAAAACAAAATATTGTTCTATGGATTATAACGAAAAAATGGAGAATGTATCAGTACTTGGTGCTGCCGGAAAAATGGGCAGTGGCATTGTATTGCTTACAATTGTTGAGATGGCTGACTTAAGCCTGAAAGCTGAGAACAAGTCGAGGACTTATGTTCTGAATGCTGTAGATATTTCACAAAAAGCCTTATCAGGTTTGGTGAGATATATCAATTCACAAGTAGTAAAGATTGCTGAAAAGAAAATTGTTCAGCTTAGAAAGTTTTATGAAGATCGCCATGATCTTATCGAAAACAGCGATATTATTAATGAGTATGTATTGGATGTAATGAGTATTTTGCGTCCGGTTACTACATTAGAGTCTACTTACGAATCTAATTTGATATTCGAAGCAGCTAGTGAGAATCCAGATTTAAAGGTTAAACTTTTTTCTCAAATCAATCAGAATAGTACAAAGAAACCTTGGTTTTTAACGAATACTTCTTCTATTCCAATTCACGAACTGGATGCTAAAGCTAATTTAGAAGGAAGAATAATAGGTTTCCATTTCTATAATCCACCTGCTGTTCAGAAGTTGGTTGAGATTATTAATGCTAAATCTACTGTTGCTGATTTAAGTGAATTCGCATTAATGTATGCTAAGAATCTTAGAAAAGTAGTGGTGCCTTCAAATGATTTTGCTGGCTTTATTGGTAATGGTCATTTTATGCGTGATGCAATTTATGGAATGGATCAAGCTGTTAAACTAGCTAAAGATATTCCTTTTGTTGAAGCGGTTTATATGATTAATAAGGTTACTCAGGATTTTATGGTTCGTCCGATGGGTATCTTTCAGTTGATAGATTATGTTGGTGTAGATGTTTGTCAGTACATTATGAAGGTTATGAATCCTCATGTAAAAGACGAAGAAATTCATCACAATCTTTTGGATATGTATATTGATATGGGTGTAAGAGGCGGCCAGAACTCTGACGGTTCTCAAAAAGATGGTTTCCTTAAATATGAGAAAGGGAGAGTAACTGCTATTTACAATCCAGAAGTTAAAGAATACGTTGCTATAGATACTTTTGCAGCAGCTTGTGACGAAAGATTAGGCAAGCTTGCTTCTTCTCATATTACATGGAAAACTGCGGTTAGCAATCAGAAAACTCGTATGGATGTGCTTCGTACTTATTTCAATGAATTAAAAGAAATGAATACTGTAGGTGCTGCTTTAGCTGTAAATTATTTGAAACGTTCGAAAGAAATAGGTTTAAAACTTCATGCTGATAATGTAGCTTTAAATACTGATGATGTAAATACTGTTTTACTAACAGGATTTTTCCATGCTTACGGTCCGGTTAATGATTTTATTTAATAATTTAAGATAATGAAAAAGTTTAGCAAAAAAATATATATGGTTGGTGGTTACAACACCATCTCTTTAGGTACCGGAAGAAAAGAATTCAATCCTAAGAAAGAACGTCCGGGCTTATTAGAATACATACAAGAGGCAGGCAGGGGAACATTGGCAAAGATTGGTGGTGCTGCTGTTGTCGACGAAAGTGTTATCAGTAACTTTATGGCTGCCCGTTACAATAATCAAGGACATTTGGCAGGTTTTATCCCAGCTATCGACGCAGGTTTAAAGTTCAAACCAGTTGTTAGAGTTGAGGCTGCTTGCGGTTCGGGTGGTTTAGGTTTGGCAACAAGTATTAAGACTGTTTTAGCAGGTAGTGCCGAGGTTGTTCTTGCCTTAGGTGTTGAGGTTCAGAATACAGTTAAGGCTGTTTATGGTGCTGATATTTTAGCAGGAGCAGGCTATTTTAAAGAAAGAAAAGCTGGTCATGCGCATTTCTTCCCTGGAAAGTTTAGTGATAGAGCAGGTGTTTATTACGCCAAGTATGGTAGAGAAAAAACCCGTAAGGCAATGGCTGTATGGTTTAAGAATGCTATAGAGAATGCTCGTTTGGATCCAACTGCACAAGAACATCACAATACAAGTGCAAGTCCTGAAGCAGTAGCTTCTGTTGAACCAAATGCAAAATCATTTTTAGAACATATTACAGTATTTGACTGTTCAAAAGTATCTGATGGTGCTGCTGCTATTGCAATTGTTTCGGAAGAAGGTTTAAAAAGAACAGGTATTGCTTTAAAAGATGCTGTGGAAATTGTAGGTTTAGGACAAGCTGAGTATGATATTACAA
>JBAXVH010000278.1:0-2296 GCA_037129215.1 Bacteroidota bacterium
CTGTGCTACTTCTTTACCATCGCCAAAAATGCCAAACTTAGCCTTGCCTGTCAGCACTTCTCTGCGACCAAGCAAACTTGTTTCGCGACTTAGCACTGCCATTTTATAATCGCCGAGCACATGATTTTTAAAACCTTCGTAAGAGAGCATATCGTCTTTATAACTTAATTTGATAGAATGTTCCATACAATTATAGTAAATATTACTGTAACATTTTAATTTTGTGTAACAATAGCGTTTTAAAAGGGTTGTATTTTTAATTTTACGTCCTTACAATTAAAGATTCTATCCTTAAGTAAGGGTCTAAAAGTGCAAATTTGGGTAGTTTATTTGTCATTAAAGAAAATATTTTCTATTGAAATTTAATTTTGGCATTAATTTTGGTAAATAAATTAGCATCAATCAAATAATAAAATATTTTTACACACAAATTAAAAGAAAAAAAATGAAAAGAATTGCATTACTTACATTGGGATTAATGGCTGTATCATTCACCTTTGCTCAACAAAAAACAGAAGCTAAAGCTGCAGTTACACCTGCTGTTGCAGAAGCACCAAAAGCTCCTAAAGACATTACTAAGTATTTCGCTTTTACCAATGATGACTGGAATTTTGGTAAAATACCTCAAGGTAAACCAGTTGAGTACGATTTATTCATTAAGAATATCAGCAAAGATTCTGCTACTTTAGATAACGTACAGGTTAGCTGTGGTTGCACTACTCCTAAATATACAAAAGGACAA
This sequence comes from Bacteroidota bacterium, assembly GCA_037129215.1. Taxonomy (GTDB): domain Bacteria; phylum Bacteroidota; class Bacteroidia; order Chitinophagales; family Chitinophagaceae; genus CANFLJ01. The sequence continues at coordinate 743 of JBAXVH010000278.1, forward strand.
AAATTTGGACCTGGAGAGCAAATTAAAGTAACATTAGGTTTCAATGCAGGTGTTCTTGGTTCTTTTGGTAAATCGGTAACTATTTTCCTAAACAACAATGAATTCACTAAATCTGTTACTTTCAAAGGCGAAACATTTACTGTGCCTTCAGCACCTGCACCAGCTAATAACGCTGCTGAAAAATTAAAACCAGCGGGCGAATAATATTTATACGACCACTAATAAAACTATTAAGATGAAAAAGTTAATTGCAATATTTAGTTTTCTGTTCGTTGTATCTTTTGCTATGGCTCAAAGCCCGGTTCAATTTACAAACACAACACATTCTTTTGGTAAACTGGTTCACAATAAACCAGGAAGCTACGATTTCGTTTTCAAGAATACCAGCAACAAATCTGTTATAGTAGATGTTGCTACTGCAGAGTGTGGTTGTACTACTCCGGAATATCCTAAAGCACCTATTGCTAAAGGTAAAACAGGTGTAATTAAGGTTACTTATAATGCTGCTAACATGGGTACTTTTACTAAAAAAGTAACTGTGAAGTTTGCAAATGTGGAGCAACCTGTAATTCTAACTATTGAAGGAGAAGTAGTAGAGGCGAAATAAGAAACAAATAAAAATGTTTATAGAAAGAGGTGGTCTTAGGATTGCCTCTTTTTTTGTGGTTGTGGCTTCTACAGAGACCATGAATCGTGAGGAGTACATCGTGAGTCGTGAGGAATACAGAACCATAAATATACTTAAATACCTATACTAAAAAAAGGTTGGTCTGACGATTTTATTCGTACTGACCAACCTTTTTAGTTATAGAAAGCGTTATACTATCTTCTTCTCTTTTTAAAACCTCCACCATTATTAGATGGTACTGAAGGATCCTTCTTCTCCACATTCTCTGATGGTGGTGTTGGAAGATTCTCCTTTACAACAGGTGGTTTTACTTCTTTTACAACAGGTGGTTTACCCTGCGTAACATTCTGAGGTCTTTGTTTGTTATTATTTTGATTTTCAGGCCTTTGCTTGTTATTGTTTGGATTCTCCGTTCTGTTATTATTGTTCTTTGCAGGTTGTTGCAACTGCTTATTGTTAACAGGAGGCTTTACTCCGCCAGCATGTTGTCTGTTTTGTTGCTGCTGACGATTCTGATCTCTTCTGCGTCTATCATTTTTCTCCAGACTCTTCAATGAAATCTGACCTACTACATCTACAAACGCATGTTCAGCAATTTTTGGCTTACTGGAAGTAATTTCGGCAGCTTCCATTTCAGCAGGCCTGATACCTTTGCTATTAAGCTCTTTTATTTCTTTTACTCTCTGTATAGTTAAAGGATAATGTCTTGTACCTCCTTCTAAAACATACCACATTAAGTTTTTGAAAATATCTTTCTTGATTAGAGAAGCTACTCCCCTTTCCATTTCAAGACGGTCTGCATTATTAGGGAAATGTTGTAACGCATCTAAATAAGTATCCAGTTCATAGTTTAGACAACATTTTAATCTACCACATTGTCCGCTTAGTTTAGACTGATTAATAGAAAGATTCTGGTAACGTGCTGC
>JBAXVH010000279.1:0-2292 GCA_037129215.1 Bacteroidota bacterium
CTCCTACTTTTTACTTCTTAAGAACTGTGCCGTTATTTCTAATCGGGCTGCAAATGTAGAAGCTTTTCTCATATTGACAAATCTAATTGCTATTTTAAGGGACGTTTTAACATATACTTCGCTCTTTAAAGTTTAAAAGGTTTGAAAAGTTCAAAGAGTTCATGGTTAAATACAAATACAGTATTAAATGATTAACGTATTCGCGGATTAGCTTATTAATACATATACATTGATGTAGTATAGTGGGATGGGAATAGATATAAAATACAAATAAGTACAGGTAAAATTAAAAAGGATGATACTGTTTCTGGTTATGTCCCTTGCACAGTATCATCCTTCTTATAATATTACAGGTGCTGTATTATTAAAAATATCCTTTTTCTACAAGGAACTTAAATAGTCTTTCGAGCGGTTGGAAGGGATTGTATAGAAGTGTTATTAGTTTATCGTCTGTGAAACGTATATCCCAATCGGCATCTGGGAGTTTTAGGGAATGCGTTGCAGTACATACTTTATTATCATCTTTTTTGTACACGTTTATAAACTGTACACTATCGGCTGATACATTCTTTTTGAAGGTGCCAATTAATTCGCTGTTGTTATATATGTTAAATCCTTTAATTAATATTTCTGCTGCAGGCGCTTTGGTAGCAGCACTATTAGTAGCAGCTGGATTGTTTATTATAACATTTATAGGTGCAGGATTGGGATCCTGAAACAGATTCCCTTTGTTGGACACTACAAACAGTCTTTCTGAAGCAGGCTCTATTTCGTTGTTGACAATTAGTTTATTGGTCACAACCATTTTAGCTACCCATTTTAAGGTAGACATTCCAGGAAAAACATTTACAGTATTTGAGGTTTTAGAAAATGTAAGACGGTAGTATAACCCTGTTCGATTGCTTCTTTCTTCCCAGGACAATGTATTAACATCAAAATACTTTAAAAATGCAAGCTCCTCTTTGTTTTTGTTTTGTATACTAATGTCGAAACTGAACATGGCTTTGTTTTTTTTAATGGCATAGAACGAATCTATCCCATTCACTTTTACCAGTCCCGTACTTTTATCTACTTCCACTTCCTGCGCAAAAACGGCAATTGAAAAACATATTAATGAAAGGGTTAAAACACTCTTTTTCATACTTATTATTTGTACAATATTAATAATATTCTATTATTCCAAGAAGAAAACAATGGTACTTACCACTCTGGCTTTTTGAATGTATGGTTCTTTAGGGCTATCGCTTTCATCGGCACCCTCTTCGCCGGAATGGTACTTTCCTGCTATAGTAATTTGACCTTGAGATGCCGTTTTTATTTTACCCAATGTTGCTTTAGAATCATTGGCAAACTGCTCGCCGGATATACGTGCATTTTTGGTGCTTTCTGCTATCAATTTAGGTTTAATGGAATTTAATTCCGGGAAGCTATAGCCTGTAGTAAGCTTTGATGTTAAATCTTTACTTATCAGGGCTAATTCTATTGTAGAAGATTCCGCTTCTGTAGCCTTAACATCCTTTGATGGCATGGTAAGGTATTGCGTGGTAGTATATCTATCAATTTTTGTTTTCACTTGTTGCCCATTCTGCCATTCAGTTTCATAGTATTTCTGACGATCGGTGATACCTATATTATTTACCTGAATATCATTCTTATTGTACCCAATACTGGTTAGGTAAGTAATAATGGAATTCTTCTTTATTTCTGTTTGTTTAATTACGTCCTGCAGATTATCTCCCGAAAATGAAAAGTCGATAGAAATAGTAGCCGATGTTGCCATCATATTCATTTCGGCGAGTCCTTTTACGGTAACTATACGGTCTTTATCGCTAAATGTTTTTAGTCCTTTAAAAATAAATAAGCCCAGCAAAGACAGGCCTACTATTAATGAAAGTCCGGTAATAATTTGTTTTGAATTCGATTTGTTGTCCATAACCTGGTTGTTTCTTTAATAAATAATTGTTGTTAATTAATGTTCTTTATCCGTTGTTGTGTATAGATTATTGTGCAATATCTGTGCCAAAATGTATGGGAGGGTTTTTGCCTATAAATAATTTGTATTAATATGTATACAATACTGTATTAAAGCAAATGAAAATTAAGTCAGTATGTCTTTAGCGGATTAGTGTGACTTTTTATCCATCGTTTGTTGAGTTGGAGCTGGTCTTTTGCTCGTTTGACCGATCGTTTGTCGTGTTTTGCCTATCGTTTGTTGCGTTTGGGCTGGTCTTTTGCCCGTTTGCCCGATTGATTGTCGCGTTCTGCCTATCATTTGTTGCGTTGGATCTGGTC
>JBAXVH010000028.1:0-9877 GCA_037129215.1 Bacteroidota bacterium
GTAAAAAGCTACAACAAGCACTTTGTAACTGGAAGTTTTTTGAGCATTGATAGAGGAGTAAATGGAAATCAATAAAATAATTAAGAGAATCTTTTTCATAGGAGGACAATTATTGCCTACGAAGTTAGCCTTAAAATATCCGTAAAGAATTTAAATAAAAATATATAACCAGTTAAATAGTGTATTGTTATCATATGAACTTTCCATTATTTATAGGTTAATAGTTATTTAGATTACATTCTCGCTATATATTTGTCGTTTCAATTTATATTGAGTATGCGAAAATTGTATGTATTAACGGCTTTTTTAATAGCATTGTCTATTAATACGGAAGCCCAGAAAAAGAAAACTACCTCAGACAATCCTAAAGGTTCTGTAGTGGTAGATAGTACACAGGAAGCGAGTAATAAAGAAATTGCAGAAGAAGGAGCTGCAGTAGTAACTTTAGATGACAACGATTTAGACAATAGTAGTGGAGGAAATATTTCTTCAATGCTTTCTGCAGGCAGAGATCCTTTTTATTCTGCTGTTTCTTACAACTTTTATGCTGTTAGATTTAAATACAGAGGCTATGATTCAAAGAGCTCTGAGATACATATGAATGGTATGCCATTGGAGAATCTTGAAAATGGTTATTCTCAGTTTGGCTTGTTTGGCGGATTAAATGATGTAGTTCGTAACAGAGAAGTTTCTCTTGGTAATAAAAGCAATTCTTTCGCATTTGGTGGAATGGGTGTAACTACCAACTTTGATACCAGAGCCAGTAAACAAAGAAAACAAACCAGTTTTGGATACACCAATTCAAGTGGTGCTTTTACACATCGCTGGACTTTAACACATAGTACAGGAATGAACAAAAATGGCTGGGCATTTACCTTTAGTGGTAGCCGTCGTTGGTCCGATGAAAATTATGTTCCTGGTACTTATACTGATAGCTGGAGCTATTTTGTAGGTGTTGATAAGAAACTTAGCGAAAAACACCTTCTTTCATTAGTGGCATTTAGCTCAGTAAGTGAAACTGGCGGTGCTTCTTATGAAACTAAAGAAGCTTTTGCGCTTGCAGGTAGTCATTATTACAGTTCTGCATGGGGTTGGCAAATGGGTAAAAAGAGAAATGCACACGTTTATACATCCAATATTCCAGTGTATATTTTAACGCATGATTTTAAAATTAATACCAAGACAAACCTTTTAACCAGCGTTGGTTATACTACAGGTGAAAAAGGAAGTACTACATTAGATTATAATACTGCAGCTGATCCAAGACCTGATTATTATGCTTACATGCCAAGTGAATTTTTGTATCATGGATTGAATGATACAGCTATGTATAATCTTGTAGCAAATACTATCAGAAACAATAAAGATCTTTTACAGATAAACTGGAACAACCTTTATCAATCAAACCGTAATGCAAGAGATACTGTAAAAGGATTAAACGGTCATCGTTCACATTATGTTCTTGGTAATAATATTACTGCTACTAAACGTTGGAATTTCAATACTACTTTCAATACTACAATCTCTCAAAGATTTTTAGTATCTGGTGGTTTAGGGTATCAATCTGAAGTAAATGAACATTATAAAGTAGCTAAAGATTTGTTGGGAGGTGATTATATGATTGATGTAAATACGTTTGCTCAGTTTGATTATCATACGCCTAAGTATAATCAGAAAGATACGATTGTTCGTCAAGGTGGAAGATATGGATACGACTACGAAATGCACCTTAATAAAGCTTCTGGCTGGTTACAGGGCTTATATAAATTTAATCATTTAGATGTATTCTTTGCTGCTGAATTAAGTAATACTAACTTCTACAGAAATGGTATCTTCCAAAATGATGTATTTGCAACTATATCAAAAGGACAGTCTGCAACTTACAACTTTAATAACTATGCTATAAAAGGTGGATTAACTTATAAAATAGATGGTAGAAATTATCTTTATTTAAATGAGTATTTTGCAACATTAGCGCCTAATTATAATAACGTTTTTCTTTCTCCTAATACAAGAAGCAGTGTACAGGATCAGATTACCAGCGAAAGTGTAAAGAGCATGGAAGCAGGATATGTTTTAATTGCTCCTAAAGTAAAAATGAGAGTAACTGGTTATTATGCTGAGACAGATAATGAAATGCAGGTAAGAACTTATTATGACGATGAATTGGTAAACAACGTAAATGTTGCTTTAAGAAATATCAGTAAAGTAAATTATGGTTTAGAGTTGGGTGCTGAATACAAAGCAACTTCTTCTGTAACTGTAAATGGTGCAATAGGCGTTAGTCGTAGCTATTTTAATAGTCGCCAGTATGCTACTACTACTATTGATAACGTAGATAGTATTGTATCAAGAGATACCGTTTATTCTAAAAATTATAGAATTGGAGGAACTCCTCAGGAAGTAATAACATTAGGTATTAATTATCGTTCTCCAAAGTATTGGTGGATTGGGGTTTCCTGTAATTATTTCGACGAATTATGGGCTGATATGAGTCCTATCAGAAGAGAATATCGTACAAGCACAGGTGCTCCTTATCATAGTCAGGCATGGTATGATATTATTAATCAGGAGCAATTACCATCTAATTTTATGATGGATTTAAATGCTGGATATTCATGGAAATTACCAAAGAGCTTTGGATTTAAGAAAGCAACATTTGTTGCCTTCAACTTAGGAATCAACAATTTACTCAACAATCAGAATATTATTTCTAATGGACATGAGCAATTAAGATTTGATTCTAAATACTTCCAGGCAGGTGCATTCCCTAATAAATATGTATATGCAATGGGAATTAACTACCATATTGGTGCAACAATCCGTTTCTAAATAATAAAAATAATTAATAAAATAACAAACAGTAATACAATGAAAAAAAGTACTTTCACTTCGCTCTCTATCATATTGAGCATTTTCCTTACAGTATTCATTTTTAGTTCTTGTAAAAAGAAATTTGATGAGCCACCTGCATTCGAAATGCCAAACATTTCAGCTAATACTACCATTGCTAAGTTGAAAACTTTGCACAACAGTGTTGGCGCATTCGATAAAATTCCAGACACTTCAAACATGATTATTTCAGGTATTGTTGTTGCGGATGATTACTCAGGATGTTTTTACAAACAAATTGTTGTTCAGGATTCTACAGGTGCAATTGTTTTGTTATTGAATAATAAATCTTTGTTTTTAAACTATCCAAAAGGAAGACAAGTATTTGTGAAAGTTCATGGTTTATATCTATCTGATGATAAATACAATGGTTATCAAACATTGGGTATGATTGATTATAGTGTGCCTAATACACCAGCATCTACTGGTATTCCTGCTGCTAACATTTCTCAATATGTTATACAAGGGTCTACTGGTAATACAGTTGTTCCTTTTAAACCTGTTTTCTCTACTTTACAAGTTGGAAACCTGCAGGATCCATACTTAGGAGCGTACATTCAGTTAGATAGCTTCGAATTTCCTGTTGCTGATACTTCAATAAACTGGGGCGATAGCACTCCAACCAAAGCGTATGTTACTATTCCAGCTAAGGGTTGTCATGGTGAAGTTATTAACTTTAATACCAGCCCTTATTGCAACTTTGCAGGTGTAAAAGTTCCATTTGGTAATGGTACAGTAAATGGTATTTATTCTTTCAGTTCAAGAGCTTCTAATGGTACTAAATTACAAATGTTATTAGTAGATACAGCTGACGTTAAAATGAATCACGTTCGTTGTAACGGTACTTTATACCCTCCTAACTATATCTACAATGGTATTCCTGTTTTTGCAAATATTATAACTAAACAAACAATAAACCTTACTGGTTGGTTAAATATAGGCGAAGTAGGAGGTATTCTTTATCAAGGTTATGTGGGTGCAGCTGGTTCGCTAGCCAGTATTACTGCTTACAAAGTTGCAACTGCAGCTATGACAAGCTGGTTAATTAGTCCAACTATTACTATCCCTGCTTCTGCAAAATCGCCGTCAGTTAGTTTCAACTGTAGTGATGGATACGATAATGGAGCTACATTTGGTTTGTATGTTTCTACTAACTACAATGGTAATAACACACCTTCACAGTCACCAAACGTTTGGACTAAATTGCCTTGGACTGCTCCTTCTGGTTCAACAACTGGGTTTAAGTCTCAAAATTCAGGACCAATTGACTTATCTGCGTATAAAGGACAAACTATTCGTCTTGGTTTCAGATATGATGGTGATGCTACTCATAACACTACTTTCGAATTCGACGGACCTCAGGTTATTATGCTACCATAGTTCCTAGTCCAAATTATATTAAAACAGGCTACTTCTAATCGAAGTAGCCTGTTTTGTTTTTAAGATGTACCAATTATAATTGAGATTGATGTATAACTCTTTTTACACGCACTCTCATGATGAGAATTAATGTAAAACTCATTTTTTATGTACTCTCATGATGAGAATTAATGAAAAACTCATTTTATAAGTACTCTCATGATGAGAATTAATGAAAAACTCTTTTTATACGAACTCTCATGATGAATGTTGATGTAAAACTCATTTTATATGTACTCTCATGATGAGAGTTGATGTAAAACTACTTTTATACACATCCTCATAAAAAAGATTAATTTAATCAGTGAAATAATAGTTAAGAACAATTCACTCACGATTCACGACGTATTTTCACGCCTCACGATTTATTTTCACGATTCACGATGTATTCCTACATCTCCCGATAAAGCAAATACTTCTTTCTGATCTTTTTAAAGGTTTCCAGTCCTTTCTGCCAACCCTGTCTTATTTCTGTTTCCGATTTACCAGAAATAATTTGTTTCATCAGCTGGTCACTCCCTGCCAGTTTATTAAAGAAATAGCTTTCATGGGTTGCAGGAAAGAAACTTGCTTTATCTTCTATCATCTGGTATGCTTTTATCAGATATGTCAACTGAAATCCAGGAAGAGGAGTTGTTTTATCAGAGAAATTTTGCCATAAGTTCCATCCTTTGCACTCCACATTCATAAACTTAGGAGCAGTGGCTCCCGCCTTAGACACTGGTGTAAAACTATAAGGTGCTCCCTTCAAGTTGGGGTGACCAACAATGCAGAATGGATGTTCCGTTCCCCTGCCTTCACTTATTACCGTTCCTTCAAACAGGCAAGTGGACGGATACCAGTATACCGATGCCATATCGGGCAAGTTGGGCGATGGTGGTATAGGCAGCACATATCGCGAAGCATGGGTATAATTCTTACAAAGGATCACTGTTAAACTAAAATTCTCTTTCTTATCTTCAAATCCCAGTAATTGCCCCAGATGAATCTGCTCATCCACTTTTCTGATATACTGCCATGAAAGTAGTTTCTCGCCAAGCAACATCTTTGCGTATTCTCCAATCGTCATCCCATAAACAATAGGAATACATTGCTTGCCCACAAAGCTTTTATACGCACTGTCAAGTATTGGGCCATCCACATAAAACCCATTAGGATTGGGTCTGTCCAGCACTATTAAAGGCTTATTATTGTCAATAGCCGCCTCCATTAATTCTTCCAGAGAAGAGATATAAGTATAAAAACGTACCCCCACATCCTGTATGTCAAAAACAATAATATCTACGTTCTTCAAATCTATTGTAGTAGGCTTCGAATGTTTACCATAAAGAGAAATTATTGGGATTCCTGTTGCCGAATCAATACTGTTATTAATACTTTCACCTGCATTGGCATTACCCCTGAATCCATGCTCTGGTGCAAATATTTTCACAACAGATATACCCGATTTCTGCAATGTGTCTATCAGATGAGTCTTGTTGATATAAGAAGTGTGGTTAGCAAATACCGCAACTTTCTTTCCTTTCAGCAGCTTAAAGTATTCATTGGTCTGATAAGCTCCCGGAAGTATTTTAAGGGATTTTGCTTTCTGAGATAATGCCGGAAAAGAGAGTAAAATGGTGGAAACAATTATCAGGTAAATTCTTGTCATAACGCTAAAGCTGTATTAACAGGATAAAAATAATGTTTAGTTAGCTAAATAACCGTTTTATTTGCTGCTCAATTTTATAAAATAATAAATAAAGTAACATGCAAAAGGTAAAAAAAGGTGATACTATAAAAATCCATTATCACGGTAAACTTAGTGATGGCACTACGTTTGATTCATCAGAAGGCAGACAACCATTAGAGTTTGAAGTAGGTAGTGGAATGGTTATCCCTGGTTTCGATTTAGGCGTTATGGATATGGAAGTAGGTGATAAGAAGAGCATTTTTATCCCTTTTGCAGAAGCTTACGGTCCTAAAAATGAAGAAATGGTGATAGAATTTCCTAAGAATCAATTTCCACCCGAAATGGCTCCTGAAGTTGGTATGCACCTGGAAATGTCTAATGCAGAAGGACATAGAATTCCTGTTGTAATCGTGGAAGTTAAAGAAGAAACCGTTGTGTTGGATGCTAACCACGCTTTAGCGGGTAAGGATTTACATTTCGATCTTGAATTAGTAGAAATTGCTGCTGCTTCTCCATTGATTGTTATGCCGTAATTTAAAATAAAGATTACCTATATAAAGCCGATTCATTTGAGTCGGCTTTTTTTGTTTATATACCTCAATAGTTTGGATCTTTTTTAATACAATTCTTTGGGCGTTATTCCGCGCCAGCTCTTCCTATCTTTCCCTACCACCCATATTAAGCTCCAGTTCAAACCATGTTCAGAGGTGGTAGGGAAAGGATATTCCCTGCTGTCCCGAACGCAATACAAAATACATTAAGTAATATAATGGCCCTATAAATAATAGAACCATAAAACAATTCAACAATTAAACAATTGAACCTTAGTAATGCACAATCTCACACTCCACATGAATAGCCGTAACATTTAGCTAAAAGTTATCCATATTGTAGACAATGGTTTTGGAAATTGTTTTCTTTACAAAGTGAAAAAAATACATTTTATATCAATAGGCGGTAGTGTAATGCACCAGTTGGCCATTGCACTTCACAAAAAAGGGTACTTAGTTACTGGCTCCGATGATGAAATATTTGAACCCGCTAAGTCCAATCTGCAAAGCAATAATATTCTACCTGCAACAATTGGTTGGAACCCCAATAATATTACTCCCGATCTGTATGCAGTTATACTTGGTATGCATGCAAAAGATGATAATCCCGAACTTATAAAAGCAAAGGAATTAGGACTCAGTATTTATTCTTTCCCCGAATATATCTACAAGGAAAGTAAAGATAAAACAAGGATCGTAGTGGGCGGTAGTCATGGTAAAACTACTACCACATCCATGATTATGCATGTGCTGCAACAATGCCATCTTGCATTCGATTATATGGTAGGCGCCAAGCTGGATGGCTTTGCGCAATCCGTTGATATTACCGATGCTCCACTAATAGTTTGCGAAGGGGACGAGTATCCTGCAAGTGCATTAGAAAAAAGACCGAAGTTCCATTTCTTATTCCCTCATGTAGCAATACTTACAGGCATTGCATGGGATCATATCAATGTATTTCCTACCTATGAGTTCTACAAAGAGCAGTTTACTATCTTTATTGGAATGATAGAAAAAGGTGGAACACTAATCTACAATGAAACAGATTCCGAACTGGCCACCTTGGTAGCAACTTGCAAAAGAGACGATATAAAATATATTCCTTATGGTGTTCCGCAACATACCATTACAGATGGTGTAACTACTGTGACTATAGATGGTGTAACTTCTGTTTTAAAAGTATTTGGCGATCATAATTTATTAAACCTTTACGCAGCATATCATGCCTGTGCATCGCAGGGAATAACAGCTACTGACTTTCTTAAATCTATTTCAGGTTTTAAAGGAGCATCATTAAGACTGGAGAAGATTGCTGGTAATAAAGATACCATTGTGTACCGCGATTTCGCACATGCTCCAAGTAAGCTGAAAGCCACGTTAAATGCGGTTCGTAATCAGTATCCTGAAAGGAATATTGTTGCCGTATTCGAGTTGCATACTTATAGTAGTTTAAGCGCTGCATTCCTGAGTGAATATGAAGGAAGTATGAACGATGCGGATAAAGCTGTGGTGTTTTATTCCAACCATGCATTAGAAATTAAAAGACTGAAACCTTTACTGATAGAGGAGGTTAAAACGCATTTCAAAAGAGTAGATTTAGAAGTTATAAACGATAGAACAATTCTCGAGAACTGGTTGAATAACCTTGAGTTGAAAAATACCGTGCTGCTTTTTATGAGTAGCGGCAATTATGATGGAATAGATGTGCGTACATTCGCCGACGAGTTATTGAATAAATAAATTATTTGTATGAATATAGAGTTGTCAAAACCATTGGCATTTTTTGATCTAGAAACTACAGGCATCAATCTTGCAACTGATAGAATTGTTGAGATTGCAATAGTTAAAATAATGCCAGATGGTACAAAGACTGTTAAGCGTAAATTAATCAATCCTGAAATGCCTATTCCCGCAGGAGCTTCAGCGGTGCATGGAATTACAGATGAAATGGTTAAGGATGCTCCTACATTCAGACAAGTAGCAAATGAGATAAAACAATTTCTGGATAATGCAGACCTTGGTGGATTTAACAGCAATCGTTTTGATGTGCCAATTCTTGTAGAAGAGTTTTTAAGAGTAGGCCTCGATTTTACAATTGATGGAAGAAAGCTGGTGGATGTTCAAAGAATATTCCATATGATGGAGCAAAGAAACTTATCTGCTGCTTACAAATTCTACTGCAACAAACCACTCGAAGATGCACATAGTGCAGAGGCTGATGCTACTGCTACCTGGGAAGTATTTGATGCTCAAATAGAAAGATACAGTCAGTTGGGTAATACCGTTGAAAGCGTTGTGAAAGTAATTGGAGAAGACGATATAGTTGATTTCGCCCGCAGATTCGTAAAAGAAAGAGGGGTAGAAGTTTTCAACTTTGGTAAGCATAAGGGCAAGCCTGTATTGCAGGTATTAAAAGAAGAACCTCAATATTTTGATTGGATGATGAGAGGAGAGTTTTCGTTGAACACTAAGCAGAAATTGCAGGAAATATTTCAACGAAATATGTTAAAAAAAGGGTAATCACAATCTGTTAGTAAATATTAATATTCTCAAATAGAACTTTTAGTTTAATTTGTAACTCAATCATATTTAAAGCAAGCTTGGAAAAGTTAGTTATCATACCGACCTATAACGAAAAAGAGAACATAAAAGCAATAATAAATGCCGTGTTTTCTTTAAATCAGGGATACCATTTACTCATAGTAGATGATGGTTCTCCCGATGGTACCGGTAAGATTGTAGAAGAGCTGATGCTGGAATATCCTCAACAACTATTTTTAGAAGAAAGAACGGGTAAACTTGGTTTAGGCACTGCTTATATTCACGGGTTTAAGTGGGCGCTGAGTAAAGGATATAAGTACATCTTTGAAATGGATGCCGATTTTTCTCATAATCCCAATGATCTTGAAAGATTATATCTGGCATGTAAAGAAGGAAAAGGAGATGTGTCTGTAGGAAGTAGATATGTAAAAGGTGGTGAAGTGCTTAATTGGCCAATGGATAGACACATTTATTCAAGAGGTGGTGCTATTTACACTAAGTTTATTACCTGGCTACCTGTAAATGATCCAACTGCCGGGTTCGTTTGCTACAAAAAAGAAGTCCTGGAATCAATGGATCTGAACAAGGTGAACTTTGTTGGATACGCTTTTCAGATTGGAATGAAGTTTATTGCCTGGAAACTTGGGTTTAAGATTGTAGAAGTTCCAATAACCTTCCAGGATAGAAAAACAGGGGTTAGCAAAATGTCTAAAGGCATTATTAAAGAAGGGATTATTGGTGTTTTAAAAATCCAGCTTCAAAGTCTGTTTAATCCTCAGTTTAAAAAACTAACTACGAGCAC
>JBAXVH010000280.1:0-2292 GCA_037129215.1 Bacteroidota bacterium
AAAAAATACAATGATGCATATAAAATTGATTTTTAGTCTATAAAAAATATAATGATGTGTATAAAATTGATTTTTGGTCTATAAAAAATACAATGATGCATATAAAATTGATTTTTAGTCTACCCTGAAATTGAAGCTGGTTATATTAACACGTTTTAGTCAATCCATATAATGATTTTTGTTTTCATTTATTGAACCAAAAGGCATCCAAAACCTGTATATTACCCATTATCACATAGTTTTATATTCACTTAACAGACAATCCTTACATTTGCGCCCTTTATTAAGAACAAGTATTATACAATAAAAATCTATAAATGAAATTTGATAAGAATACCGTCATCGGTATAGTGTTGCTGGCTATTTTGTTTGGTTTGTACTTCTGGCAGGTAAATAAGACCAATGAGTTTTACATGACCCAACAAAAACATGTACAAGATTCCATAGCAAGAGTTCAGGCTACCAAGGCTAAGCCTGTAGATGCAAAACTGGTCGCAAAAGAAGATTCCAGTGCTAAAGCGGGTGTTTCGGGCAATTTTGGTCCTGCCGCATTTGGTAAAGAAGAACTTACTACTATTGAGAATAAGTTGATTAAAGTAACTTTTACCAATAAAGGTGGAAGAATAAAGCATGTAGAACTTAAATCTTATTCCGATTATAACCACAAACCAGTGGTTTTAGGAAGCGATTCTGCATTTTTAACTTATACCATTAATACAAGTAATACTTCTTCAGTTACTACCGATGAATTGTTTTTCGCTGCATCTCCGGTTGTGAAAAATAATGACAACCAATCTATTCAGTTTTCGCTGAAAGATTCTGCAGGTAGAATTGTTAATCACTCATATACTTTAAAAGAGAATGAATATACTGTAGACTGGAATATTGATGTACAAGGTGCAGGAAGTTTATTTACGGGTAATCAGGTGAATTTTATGTTGAAATCTGCTCCTAATCAGGCAGAAGCTTCTCAGCAATACGAGCGTCAGATGACTAATATCTGTTTCTCGGAGAATAATGAGTTTGATTATATTTCCTCTAAAACAGAACATCAATTCGAAAAGCCTGTACAATGGATTAGTGTAGTACAACAGTTTTTTAATACTACCGTAATTGCTAAGAATAGCTTTACAAATGGTAATGTACAATGGAAAAGAGCGGTTGATTCTTCCAGCAAATTGGGTAAAGTAGAAGCAAGACTTCAAATGCAGATTCCTGCAGGCGCTGCTGTTTCTATTCCTTTACAAATGTATTATGGGCCTAACGACTATTCTATTCTGAATAAACAAGCGCCTGGAATGGCTAAAATTGTAAATTTAGGTAGAGATGTATATGCCTTTGTACGACCAATAAACATGTATATCATTCGTCCGGTATTTGATTTCTTTGCTGGCTTTGTAGTAAATTTTGGTTGGGTAATTATGTTGCTTACCATATTTATCCGTTTAGTAACCTCTCCTTTAACGTATTCCAGTTATTTAAGTGGCGCTAAAATGAAAGCACTTAAACCAGAATTGGATGAACTGAAAAAGAAGTTTGGTGCAGATCAGCAAGGTTTTGCAATGGAGCAAATAAAATTGTTTAGAGAAGCAGGTGTAAATCCATTGGGTGGTTGTATTCCGGCATTATTACAGATACCTATATTCTTTGCGTTGTATAGTTTCTTCAACTCCAATATATCGTTAAGAGGGCAGTCTTTCTTATGGAGTCATGATTTGTCTCAATATGATGTTATTGCTCGTCTTCCATTTGAAGTTCCAATGGGATTTGGAGATCACATAAGTCTCTTTACTATTACAGCTGTGATTACCAGTTTTGCAATTTCTATGTATAATATGTCATCTACCCCTACACAAGACAATCCTGCAATGAAGTATATGCCATACATATTTCCATTTATGATGCTGTTTTTCTTCAATAGATTACCTGCAGCACTTACCTGGTACTATACCGTTTCTAACACGCTAACGCTGATTCTACAATTTATTATTCAGAAATACATCATCAATCACGATCAGATTCTGGCTAAATTGCAAGAGACAAGAACCAAGCCTAAAACAAAGAGTAAATGGCAGGAGCGTTATGCACAGGTAATGGAAACTCAGAAAAAAGTGCAGGAAATGAAAGATAAAACAAGTAAGAAGTAGCTAAATTAATTTGGATTATTAGTTGCAGGTTACTGGTAGCTAGATTCAAGTAATACATAACTTTATCTAGGCAACTAGAAACTTGCAACTTGAAACAGAATTATAATCTCAGGAAGGCAGATTTTGATGTATATCAGAATCTGCC
>JBAXVH010000281.1:0-2288 GCA_037129215.1 Bacteroidota bacterium
TATTAAATAACGGAATAACTCCATTTTTCATAACTCTTGCGTAACATCAGTTAATAATTATGAATAGAAAACAAAGGTAGTTTACCAACAGTAACCATTCATATCAAGTATATTCCCTTCAAAGATGTATTCTTTTTCCTTTTTATTTTTTCCTTTTTACTTGATTTTGGGCGCCCCACTGCGTGGCCCGGCTATCCGTTTGTATCTTTTTTTGCCATTATCTGGTTCCCCTTCATGGGATTGCGGTGCAAAAAAAGGATACCACTACTATCCGTGTCGCTCGCTCAGAGTACCTGCACCTTCCCTATTCGTCAGAAGATGGACGTTCATCGTCAGACGAGTAGGGAATTAAAAGTTTTTATATTTAAAGCTACTAATGAAATTAGATAGTAACTGTCCACTTAATCTATCTATCACTCAACTTAATGACATCAACTGTCCACTTAATCAATCTAAAAGTCAACTTAATGGTATCAACTGTACATATAATCTATCTAACACTCAACTTTATGATAGCAACAGTTCACTTAATCTGTCTAACACACAACTTAATGATAGCAACAGTCCACTTAATCTGTCTAACATTCAACTTAATGGCACCAACTGTATACTTATTCTATCTTAATGCATTACCAGTTTAAGGAACAACCATACAAAGGGGGTTGCCAGTAAGAGGGAATCGAAACGATCGAGAAAGCCTCCGTGGCCGGGCATTATTTGACCGCTATCTTTTACGCCTGCCATTCTTTTAAGTTTGCTTTCCAGCAAATCTCCAAAAGTGCCTGCAATAGCTGCTATGGAAGAAATTCCTAATACGATATGCCAGTCTACTTTCAGCCATCTTGATGCTACTATTGTTACTACTGCAATGGCTATTAGAGCACCCCCAACGGTACCTTCCCAGGTTTTCTTGGGCGATATTGCAGATAATGGTGTTCTGCCTATAAAAGAGCCTACAATATAGGCCATAGTATCGTTTATCCAGATGGAGGCAATGGTAATGATGGGAAAAATAAATGCCAGTGAATTCTGCTGCCAGCTGGGATTGAAACGGATATCAATCATGAGCCCCCAGCTTAAGGAGATATAGGTAAGTCCGATGAGGGAATACAATTCGGGTTTTAGTCTTCTTTTCTTTTGAATGATCATGAGTGCATCGTAGAAGAAAATGAGGAGTAATAAGGCGAAGAACACTTTTACACCAATATAATTCAGACTATTATCGCGCCAGCAAACATAATCGTCGGCACGGGAAAGCATGAGGGATAAACCTACTACAATAATGCCCACTTTGTGCAGCATAGAAACTTCTTTGTAGTGCACATCTATCATGCCTATCAGTTTCTGATATTCTATCCAGCAACCTATATGGATGATGACGAATAATAAGATAAATAAGAAAGGTAAATTGCGGGTAAGTAAACCTCCAAGCATAATAGCTGCAAACGCAATAGCCGTAAGCGCCCTTGTTTTAAAAACTGCTACATTAAATGCCATTATATACTTGTTAGATTAATTTAATAAAGATTGTTTTACCAGATTATCGGCGAGCTCTTTCATATTGAGGGGTACATATACCTCTATGTATCCAAAGGTAAGATAGCTGCTATCTTTCTTGTTGAGTATCTGTACGGGAATCTGATTTTCTTCAAGCATTCCCTTTAATATGTTTGCATGTACCAGATCGGTACCCTTGTGAATCAGTGTCCAGTTATTCATTTTCTTGTTTGTTTTCTTCAACTATGGCAGGTTCTGTTGTTGCAAAAGGGTTGGAATAATCTTCGTACCCTTTCATGATAATTTCTTTTCCAGGCTCGGTATGTCGTGCAGACATTTGCTTGTGAAAATAATAAATCAGCAGTCCCATAGCGAGCAAAGTTACAAATACTTGTGGCAGGCTGAAGCTATCATCTAATTTAGAGGCATCTATTTTTTCGTGAGAGCGGGCAATCATGTATAATCCTGTAACGGAAAACCCATTGAAAGCGGCATGCATAATAACATTGATCCAGAGGTTTCCTGTTTGATAAAATATCCATCCAAGAACAATTCCCAATAGAAAACGGCCTAAGAAATCGGAGAACTCGAAGTGAAAAGCACTGAAGATGAAAGCAGATAAAAGGATAGCTGCTGCTGGATTTTTGAACCAGCGGGTAAATAAATTCTGTAAGCCTCCACGGAAAAATAACTCTTCAAATAGTCCGGGTAATACTGCAATTACAAATAAGGATAGCAGGTATTCGCCAAAGCTGTTCATTCTGCCAATAACTATTACCTCTTTAAAATAA
>JBAXVH010000282.1:0-2281 GCA_037129215.1 Bacteroidota bacterium
ACTGGAGATTTCACTACTGGATATATGGATTATGTAACTCTTGGTAATGAGGAATTAATCAATCTGCCTACACAGATTGATATGGCTGAATTTATTATATTCTCCAGATTATTAACCGCAGCAGAACGTAATAAAGTAGAAAGCTATCTTGCTGTTAAATATGGTTTCACTTTAAATCAGGCTGCCATTAATAACAATAATTATACGGCTTCTAATGACTCCATAGTTTGGAATAGATCAGCTAATAGTTTATATGCCAATAATATTACCGGGATAGGTAGAGATGACTCTTCTGGATTGATGCAAAAGCAATCTAAATCTATAAATTCTACCGCTATAGTTACTATGTATAATGGCGCAAACTATACCGGTGGTATTTTTCCTTCCCTGAATTCATTAAGTACAGCAACTTTTGCCAACAATCTTTCTTATATAATATTTGGAGAAAATGCAGGTGCAACTAATACAATGACACAATGTGTGTATAGTGGTAAAGCGAAATCAATTTCCCGTGTATGGAAAGTTGGAAGAATTGGTACAGATTCTTTAGTTACTTTATCTGTGGACAATGGTAATATTCCCGCTAATGCAATGAATATAATGGTTTCATCAGATTCAACTTTTCCTTCCTTAAAGACTACTATTTATCCTCTAACAATTGCAAATGGCAAAATTTACGCTTCGGTTGTTTTAGGTAATAATACCTTTTTCACTTACACAACTGATACGCTTAATGTAAAAATAGCAGTTGTTCAACCAAGCTGTAACAAACCTAACTCTGGAAGTATGACTGCAACTCTTAGTGGAGCAGTTTCTCCTTACAACTACACTTGGAATACTGTACCAACTCAGACAAATACGCCTGCATTAAATGTTAGTGGTGGAGTTTATAATTTAACTGTATTAATGGGTGGCACTTGTATAAGTACCTATCCTGTTTCAGTAAAATCGGGTAGCCTTACTACACTTTCTGCTAAAGCAAGTCCTGATACTTTTTGTCATGGTTTTACCACTCAGTTATCTGTTTCTATAACCGGAAATACTATTAAAACATATACCTGGATGCCAGGTGGACAGAACGGTACTAATATTATAGTTAAACCTGATACCACCACCACATTTATAGTATATGGAGTAGATTCATCTGGATGTAATGATACTGCCAAAATACAAGTGAAAGTAAATCCATTGCCGGTTATATCAGCGATTACTGGTAATAACAATGTTTGTATAGGTAATAGTACACAGTTGAGCGAACTAACTACTGGAGGTGTCTGGAATATATCCAATCCTACTATTGCAACAATTGACAATTCAGGAAAAGTAACTGGATTAATTAGTGGTAATACAATCGTTAAATACGTTGTAACTGATAAAAACGGTTGTAAAGATTCTGTTCCTTTACCAATTGTTGTAAATAAAGCAAGTTTATCTAATACACCTGTAAGTATTTGCCCTTCAGACTTCCCTTATAGCTGGAATGGAAATGTTTATAATTCTGCAGGTAGCTATACGGTTCATCTTAGCAATTCGGTTGGTTGCGACAGTGCCGCTACTTTAATACTTTCTTCAAAATCTGCAAGCTCCTCTGCTATTAGTAAAAGTATCTGTCAATCTGAGTTTCCTTATACCTGGTATACTAACACTTATAATGCACCTGGTACTTATTCTGTACACTTAACAAATGCTGCTGGCTGTGATAGTGCAGTAACATTAACTCTGACATTAAAAACAATTACAATTGATAGTATAGCAATAAGTCCATCCAGTCCGGTGGGGCCTCAAACTGTTATTCAAGTACAAATAATATCAACAAGTAGTATTGATAGTGCGAAATGGACACCTGCAAATTTGTTTTCTTCCAACAATCCATCACAGTCTGTTACTACACCTGATACTACTTTCTGGATAAAAGTAACA
Organism: Bacteroidota bacterium; assembly: GCA_037129215.1. Taxonomy (GTDB): domain Bacteria; phylum Bacteroidota; class Bacteroidia; order Chitinophagales; family Chitinophagaceae; genus CANFLJ01. Next base: position 1,921 of record JBAXVH010000282.1, read on the forward strand.
GGATATTCCGGCGGATGTTTTGACACTGCTTCCAGACAAATAGTAGTTACCAATAATTCGAGTTTTATTCCTAATGCAATAGCACCTACTAATACGAGTGATAACCGTATCAGTCACTTTATGATTTATGGTACTTATATAAAGTCTGCCGACTTAACCATCTTTAATCAGTGGGGACAAAAGATATTCCATTCTGATGATGCTAAATCGATTGGCGGCAAAGGGTGGGATGGCACCTATAATGGACAATTACAACCAACGGGTGTGTATGTATATGTTGTAAAGATTACTTATTTGAATAACGTAACCGAGACTAAATCTGGTTCAGTAAACCTTATCCGATAAACCATCCAAAAAATAA
>JBAXVH010000283.1:0-2278 GCA_037129215.1 Bacteroidota bacterium
GTGGATGTAGCAGTTGTGCTCCATAAATATGTATTACCCCCGCTAGCAGTTAATGATGCAGATCCTCCTTTACAAACCTTATAATCATTATTTGCAGATCCTGAAACATCAGTCTCAGTTATACCAACAGTAGGAAGGTCATTTACAGTAACAGTAACACTTGTAATATTAGAACATCCTGCTGTAGTTGTTCCAGTAACAGTGTAAGTAGTAATTGTTGTAGGTGAAGCAGTAATGGAAGTAGAAGTAGAACCTGTACTCCATAAATAAGTTGAGCCACCACTTACTATTAAAGTTGCAGAAGCCCCATTACAAATTACTGCATCATTATTGGCAGATCCTGACACATCAGTCTCTGTTATACTTATTGAAGGGATAGCATTGACAGTAATAGTGATACTTGCTGTATTAGAACATCCAGATGTTGTTCCTGTTACTGTATAAGTAGTAGTTGTTAAAGGTGAAGGAGTAATGGTAGCACTACTAGTACTTGTACTCCATAAATAGTCAGCAGTTGTTCCACTTGCAGTTAATGTGACAGAACTTCCGGCACAAATTATTCCATCATTATTAGTAATGCCTGATGCATCAATAACGGTAATATTAACAAAAGGGATAGCATTGACAGTAATAGTGATACTTGCTGTATTAGAACATCCAGATGTTGTTCCTGTTACTGTATAAGTAGTAGTTGTTAAAGGTGAAGGAGTAATGGTAGCACTACTAGTACTTGTACTCCATAAATAGTCAGCAGTTGTTCCACTTGCAGTTAATGTGACAGAACTTCCGGCACAAATGATAGCATCATTAGGATTAACACCAGATGCATCTATAACGTTAATATTAACAGAAGGGATAGCATTAACAGTTCCACTTACAATAGTTGTTGCTGTGGTAGATGAAGAAGTCGCAGTAATTGATCCTGAAATGGTACCAACTGAAGCAGCAGCACTTAATCTAACATGTAATGTTTGACTAACAGTACTAGTATTGGTTAATGTTAAGCTAGGTGAATAGGTTCCACCAGAACTTGTTGAAATTTCAAAACCCGAAGGAGCTGATATAGTAACACTTGCGGTTAAACCTGAACCTGATACTCCGAATGTTGTTTGTGTTGATGATGAGCCAGAACAAGAAGTTAATGCAGCAATTGGCAGTGAAACATTTAATGAAGATGGCAAAATAATTGAAGTGGATGCTGAATAAGTAGCAGTTGATAAATTGGCAACAAAAGTTGCGCCACTTCCTTTAGTTCCAGTAAGTGTAACAGTAGGTGTGCTCGTATATCCACTTCCTTTATTGTCTAAAGTAACACTTCGGACCCCATAAGGATTTTCATATTCTGAACTAATATAAGCACTAGCTCCGCTTCCTCCACCACCTGAAAAAGTTAATCTTTTACCTAAGTCAAAACTATAATTAGAGCCTTTATTTGTTATAGTCACTGACTCAATAAATCTATTGGATTGATATGATCCATTTCCTTCAATGACTAAATTGCCATAAGTTGTAGGATAAATTAGTTTATTGCCATTATAATTATACTTTACTGTACTATTTGGATCGATAGTTAGTGTTGTCCAGCCAGTGGGAAAGTTGTTAGGACCACCTACAATTAAAGTTCCATATATGTATAATTTACCAGATTCACCACTGTTCATATTATAAGTGCTTAGGTTTAATATAGATCCCGCATATATATAAGGCGAAGAAGTTCCACTAGTTGAAATATCGGCTGATAATGTTACATTTCCACCATTAATAAAAAAATTTCTAAATGAATTAAATGATGCAGGTAATGTAAAGGTTCCTGTGAAAATAAAATCTTGTTTATTTGCATTAGACCTCTTTGCTGATCCATTTCCTTTGAGCAGCTTATTACAAGTAATAGTTAATCCATTCCATGCATAATCTAATGCGCCCTCTCCTAATGTCCCCCCAATTGTTAAATCACTGGCAATAGTTAGAGTTGCAGGACCGCTACCATCGTATTTTAAAGTACCATTTGTTGCACTACCTAACGTAATGTTATTTGCAAATAATGCATCACGATTTGTAATAATAATTTCAAAACCACCCTCAATAATTACATCATCTCCAACACCAGGATACCCCGTTGAAATAGCTGACCCACCTGAAGTCAAAGACCAGCTTGATGAAGAAGTCCAATTTCCATTAGCAATTGAATAATAAGTACTTGCATTTACATTAAATTTAAAAATTATTGTTAGAATATATAAAAGAACAAAATACTTAGAAGTGACTATTTTCTTCATGG
>JBAXVH010000284.1:0-2277 GCA_037129215.1 Bacteroidota bacterium
CCTTTAGGCAATCTTAAAGATTTCACATATCGTGCTGTAGAGGTATTGCAAAGTGTAGAAGTAATTCTTTGCGAGGATACCCGCACTTCTTCCAAGCTATTGAACCATTACGGAATTCAAAAGCCTCTTTCGCCGTATCATCAGCATAACGAGCATAAGATAGTAGAGCATCTTATACAACAACTTTCTGCCGGTAAAACCATGGCATTAATTACCGATGCGGGTACTCCAGGTATCAGCGATCCGGCTTTTCTGCTCGTACGTGCCTGCATTAAAGCGAATGTAAAAGTGGAATGTCTTCCCGGTGCTACCGCCTTTGTGCCAGCATTGGTCAATAGCGGACTAACTACCAACAGCTTTGTGTTTGAAGGTTTTCTTCCACTGAAAAAAGGAAGAATGACGAAGCTGAAACAACTTACTGCCGAAAAGAGAACCATCATATTGTACGAAAGTCCTATGCGACTGGTAAAGACGCTGGATGAACTGGCAAGTTATTTTGGTGAAGACAGACAATGCTGCGTATCGAGAGAATTAACCAAGATGTTCGAAGAAAACTATCGCGGCAGCCTGAAAGAAGTAGCAGATTATTTTCGTCAGAAGACCGTAAAAGGAGAAATAGTACTGGTGGTAGAAGGAAATCCCTTGAAGATGAAAGAGGAGGATTAATTTGATAATGTGATGATTCGATAATGTGCTAATGGATACAAATACAGTTACTGGTTGCTGGTTTCATGTTGCCAGTTTTTGTATTACCAGTAACCTGCAACTAGAAACTTGCAACTAGAATAAAAATGACTAACACCAAACAAATCTGGATAAATTTTATACACGAGTTGCAGGATGCTATCTGTGCTGCTCTGGAGCAATGCGATGGTACGGCTACTTTTATAGAAGATAAATGGGACCGCCCCGAAGGTGGTGGTGGCAAGACAAGGGTAATTGCCAATGGCAATGTTTTTGAAAAGGGAGGCGTAAATACCTCCATTGTTTTTGGCGAGGTTACCCCAACTATGCGTCAGCAGTTAAAGATAGACGGTCATACATGGTTTGCCTGTGGACTTAGTCTGGTTATACACCCTATCAATCCCTTTGTGCCAACGGTTCACTGCAATTACCGCATGTTCGAACTGTACAACGAAGAGGGAGAAGTAATGGATAGATGGTTTGGTGGCGGTACCGATCTTACGCCTTATTACCTGATAGAAGAAGATGCTATTCATTTCCATCAGACCTATAAAGATGCCTGCGATAAAAGTGATCCTTCCTTTTTCCCTGCTTTTAAAAAGACCTGCGACGATTATTTTGTAAATACACATCGTGGCAATGAACGCAGAGGTATTGGGGGCATATTTTATGATCATCAACGGTCCACTACCGATAAGCCCGTGGAGTTCTGGATAAATCTGGCAAAAGATTGTGGCTATGCATTTATGGATGCCTATGTGCCTATTGTAGAAAAAAGAAAGCATACGCTGTACAATGATGCCAATAAACACTGGCAGGAAATAAGAAGAGGCCGCTATGTAGAGTTTAATCTGGTGCACGATAGAGGAACCATCTTTGGCCTTAAAACCAATGGCCGTATAGAAAGTATCTTAATGAGTCTTCCCCCAACGGTAAGGTTCGAATATAATTATCAGCCCATTGCCGGTAGCAAAGAAGATAAGTTGTTGCAGGCTTGTTTGATGCCAAGGGATTGGGTGTAAGGAGAAAATACAAGGAGAAAGGAGAGTACAAGACAGACTTCTAAACTCTATATACGTTGTTGATTTTGAATTGTTGAATGTGTCCATTGTAATTTATTTGATGAGGTATAAACTTTTAATGCGTTTAATGTTTAATACGTTTAACGGAATACATTGTTCGTCTTTAGCGACTTTACCCGATCGTTTATCAACTTTTGCCTATCATTTATAGACTTAGGGATAGTCTTTTGCGACTTTGTCTGATCGTTTATCAACTTTTGCCTATCATTTATAGACTTAGAGATAGTCTTTTGCGACTTTGCCTGATCATTTATCAACTTATGCCTATCATTTGTTGACTTAGGGATAGTCTTTAGTGACTTTGCCTGACCATTTATCAACTTATGCCTATCATTTGTTGACTTACCAATATTGTTTACAATACTGTATGAACAGTCCGTAAAATACTTGCTACAAACAGTAAAAACAATACGCGAAATGTGCTTTTGATGAAGCATGATAAGTATTATGATTTGATAGAATTACAAAGCAGCTAAAATTTGAAAATTAATACAACATGAATACAATAAAA
>JBAXVH010000285.1:0-2276 GCA_037129215.1 Bacteroidota bacterium
TTGATACTCTGCACGGGTAATAGCTGTAGAAGTCAGATGGCACATGGTTTTTTACAATCGTTTGATAAAGACCTTATAGTATGTTCAGCAGGAACGGAAGCATCGGGTAAATTAAACCAAAAAGCTGTTGCGGCCATGCAGGAGATAGGGATAGATATTAGTGGACATACTTCTGATTCGGTACAACAATATTTAGGGGAAGAATGGGACTATGTGATAACCGTTTGTGGAGGTGCCAATGAAAGTTGTCCGGCCTTTCTGGGCAAGGTAAAACACCGTTTGCATATAGGCTTCGATGATCCATCGCATGCAGTAGGAACGGAAGAATTTATATGGTCGGAATTCATTAGGGTTAGAGATGAGATTAAAGAAGGATTTTATCAATTTTATATCACCCAAATAAAACCTTAAAGAATGAAGTGTTCCCCATCAAAATTGTCGTTTCTGGACCGGTATCTTACGTTATGGATATTTATTGCAATGGCGGTAGGTATAACGCTGGGATACCTGTTTCCTACTATACCTACGAGTATGGATAGTGTATCGTCGGGTACCACCAATATACCTCTTGCAATAGGGCTGATATTGATGATGTATCCTCCGCTGGCAAAGGTGAAGTACGAAAAGATGCGAGAAGTATTTGATAATAAAAAGGTATTGTTCTCCTCCTTAATACTTAACTGGGTAATAGGCCCGATACTGATGTTTGTACTGGCCATCCTGTTTCTGGGCAATCATCCGCATTATATGACTGGACTTATACTGATAGGAATTGCCCGCTGTATAGCCATGGTGATTGTATGGAACGAACTGGCGAATGGGAATAGAGAATATGCTGCTGGACTGGTGGCACTGAATAGTATATTTCAGGTACTGCTGTATAGTGTTCTGGCTTATGTTTTTATTACAGTGCTTCCTGCATTTTTCGGTATGAAGGGACTGGAAATACATATTACCATCGGGCAAATAGCAAAGAGTGTTTTACTCTATCTTGGAGTGCCTTTTTTAGCCGGTATAATCAGTCGTTATGGTTTGATACAACTAAAAGGAGAGGCCTGGTTTAATGACCGTTTTATTCCTGCCATTTCTCCTATCACTTTAATAGCATTACTCCTTACTATTGTTTTAATGTTTAGCCTGAAAGGGGCTGTTATTATTCAGTTACCATTTGATGTAATGCTGATTGCCATTCCGCTGATGATTTATTTCATTATCATGTTTCTTGCCAGCTTTTTTATTGCGAAGAAACTTGGGGCAGATTATTCGAAGAATGCCGCTATATCGTTCACCGCAACAGGGAACAACTTTGAACTGGCAATTGCCGTTTCTATTGGCGTATTTGGCATAAATAGCGGAGAAGCACTTGTAGGTGTTATTGGGCCATTAATAGAAGTACCTGCATTGATAGGGCTGGTAAATGTTGCATTCTGGTTGCAGAAAAGATACTATGGCAAAGAGTTAATAGATAAACAATAAGCAATTACAACAATATCAGAGCGTCTTGTTCGTTTTAATCGTATTAAACAAAACCATTAAAATGATAAAGAAATTAATTATTATTACAGCTATTATAGCGTATGCATGTGTTTGTACTGCATAACTATATATGCTAAACCCACAATTTGCAGTAGAGATTCTATTACAAGCTCCAACTGCGTCAAACACTTGTATTTGTAGTTCTCATAACGATTCTTACTGCAAAATCTGCGTTATATAGAACCCAAAGGAAGAGTTAGTTATATAAATTTAATCAGCTTTTAGAATAGTTTATTAGATGAAAAAGAATACTGCCATTGATGCTTATATAGAGAAATCGGCTCCCTTTGCAAAACCATTACTAATTCATTTACGGAAGCTGGTTAATGATACTTGTCCTGATGTAGAAGAAAAGATTAAGTGGGGCATGCCTTTTTTTGATTATAAAGGTCCGTTGTGCAATATGGCAGCATTCAAGCAACACTGCAGCTTTGGTTTCTGGAAGGGGGCGCTTATGAAAGATCCCATATTACACCGCACAGCTGAAAGTGAGGTAGCTATGGGACATTTAGGAAGATTAACAAGTGTAAAAGACCTTCCATCAGACAAGAAAATGATTGCCTATATAAAAGAAGCTATGCAGCTGAACGAGGATGGTATAAAGACTTTGAAGGTTAAAAAAATACATGCTGAAGCATTCACTATTCCATCTTATTTTACGGAACAGCTTAATAAAAATACAGCAGCTAAAAAGCATTTCAATAATTTCTCTGTTGCTAAACAAAGAGAGTATATTAACT
>JBAXVH010000286.1:0-2276 GCA_037129215.1 Bacteroidota bacterium
GTATATGATCAGTGAATTTACCGTTGCCTGGATAACAGCAGAAAGTAAATATGGCCACGAGCTTGCTTTGGAATGGATAGAAGCTAAGGAAGAAAACATAGCTTGTTCGGGATGGTCTACCTACTCCAACTTGTTAGCGTTAACACCAGACGACCAACTGGATAAAGCCGAGCTAAAAAAGCTACTGAAGAGAATAGAAAAAGAAATTCCTGCCGAAAGAAACCGGGTAAAACATACCATGAACATGTTTGTAATAGCAGTAGGCGGCTATGTCCCCGACCTAACTACCATTGCTATTGAAACCGGCAAAAGGATTGGAAAAGTAACCGTAGATATGGGCGGTACTGCCTGTAAAACACCCTACATTCCGGAGTATATAGAAAAGATGCTACTAAGAGGAAGTGCTGGTAAGAAAAAGAAGACTGTAAGGTGTTAATGAGGAAAGATTGTTATATGGTTTAATAGTTATATTGTTGGATTGTTATTTGATTTAAATTGTTTATTTGGTTTAATGAAAATACTAATACATTGCAAGTCTTTAGAAATTCATTCTATAATGAAATACCAAATATAACATGACAATAAAACCGATTAAAACAGCAGCTGATTATCAGAAAGCACTGGATAGAATGGAGAAGATTTTTGATGCTACAAAAGGATCAAAGGAAGGCGACGAACTGGAGATACTGGGTATATTACTGGACAACTATGAGAAGGAACATTTCCCAATAAATTTACCCGACCCAGTGGAAGCAATAAAATTCAGAATGGAACAATTGAATTATTCACAAACAGATCTTGCAAAAATTATTGGCGTGAGAAGCAGGGCAAGTGAAATTCTGAATAAGAAAAGAAAACTATCGCTGGAAATGATCAGACAATTGCATAGCAAACTAAATATTCCTACAGAAGTACTAATACAGGCTTACTAACTTCATTTATTAAATCGATTCTAGTCGCCTTATACAGCCCCCATGCCCCTACTTTCAATGGAATTACTCGATTTCATAAATTCTTAGCAAATTCAACCATCTATTGTTACATTTGCGCCACTCAAAAAACAATTATAATTAATGGCACAGAAAATCAAAGTAGCAAATCCGGTGGTAGAACTGGATGGTGATGAGATGACAAGAATCATCTGGAAATTCATCAAAGACAAATTAATTCTACCTTATCTTGAGCTTGATATCAAGTACTATGATCTTGGAATGGAATTCCGTGATGAAACCAACGATCAGGTAACTGTGGATGCTGCTAATGCCATAAAACAATATGGTGTAGGTATTAAATGTGCTACCATTACGCCTGATGAAGCGAGAGTGGAAGAGTTTAAATTGAAACAAATGTGGAAGAGCCCTAATGGCACTATCCGTAATATATTGGATGGAACTGTTTTCCGTGAACCAATTGTGTGCAGCAATGTTCCAAGACTGGTTCCTAACTGGACTGCACCTATCTGCATTGGTCGTCATGCTTTTGGTGATCAGTACAGAGCTACTGATTTTGTAACTAAGGGTAAAGGAAAACTTACCATTAAGTTTGAAGGAGAAGACGGTACTAAACAAGAATTTGAAGTATACAACTTTAAAGGTGATGGCGTAGCAATGGCAATGTACAATACCGATGAAAGTATTGCAGGTTTTGCACGTTCTTGTTTCAATCAGGCTCTTACTAAAAAATGGCCTTTATACTTATCTACCAAGAATACTATTCTTAAGAAATATGATGGTCGCTTTAAAGACATCTTTGAAGATATTTATCAGAATGAATTCAAAGCTAAGTATGCTGAAGCAGGCATTACCTACGAACACCGTTTAATTGATGATATGGTTGCTTCTGCACTTAAATGGAATGGCAACTTTGTATGGGCTTGTAAAAACTATGATGGCGATGTACAAAGCGATACTGTAGCACAAGGTTTTGGTAGTCTTGGTTTAATGACTTCTGTTTTAATCACTCCTGATGGACAAACTATGGAAGCAGAAGCTGCACATGGTACGGTAACCCGTCACTTCCGTGAACATCAGAAAGGAAAGCCTACTTCTACTAACCCTATTGCATCCATCTTTGCATGGACAAGAGGATTGGAATTCAGAGGTAAGTTAGATAACAACCAGGAGTTAATCAACTTCTGTCATGCGCTGGAAGCTGTTTGTATAGAAACTGTAGAGAGTGGCAAAATGACTAAAGACTTAGCAGTTTGTGTACATGGCAATAAAGTAAACCATGGCGAACACTATCTTTATACAGAAGAATTCCTTGATGCTTTAGAT
>JBAXVH010000287.1:0-2257 GCA_037129215.1 Bacteroidota bacterium
GCATATATACTGCAACAAAAAAGGATGCTGAAAAATCAGCATCCTTTTTTAATCATTTTACAAAATATTATTGTTGAGGAGCCATCTTTTCTCTTGCTTCTTTAGCAGCTTTTTGAGCCTCTCTGAACTTCTTAAACTTATCTTCGCCCATTACTTTAATTAGTTTTTCTTTCAACTCTTTTTCCATTGTTTTTCTTTGATCTTCAGAAAGAGCACCTTCTTTTCTTAGTTCTTTCTTTTTCATATCTAAAGAATCAATTGCGGCCTTGGTGTCTGCCTTTTGAGCATCGGTTAATCCGGCAGCAGTCATTGCTTTTGCAAGTTCTTCCTCTCTTTGTTTTTTCATTTCTTCTCTTTGCTCTTTTGTCATCTTAGGGTGAGCAGCAGGAGCGCCTTGTGGCGGTGGAGCTGGAACGGTTGGTTGCTGTGCATTAGCTGCAAAGCCAATAGCACTGATAGCTAAAATAGTTACTAAAATCTTTTTCATTGTAATTTGTTTTATTTTAATGATAGACGAATGTGTAGTGTTTAGGTTTAATGAAAATAATCCGGTGCTTCCTTCTTTAACATTTGTAAAGTATTAAACAGTGCATCTAAATCTTCAATAGTATTAAATCCATTAATAGAATACCGCATATATACCTGATTACCATGCCGCATAAAAGGAACTTCTATATTGTGTTGGGTAAATAAAAGCCGTTGCAATTCTTCGGGACGGGTAGTAGGAACAGGTATACTCACCATTTGTCCAATCCATTCGGTAGTAAGTGGACTGATAGGAGTAGTGCCAAACAAATCGTAGAATCTTGTGGCATTTTCAATAGCCATTGTAGAACAATCTTTTGCTATTTGTCTCCATTGATGTTCCTCCATGAATTTTATACATTCCGGAACGGTTAAAAAAGCAGAGAAATCTCTGGTACCTATCATCTGATTGTAATCGATAAAGATAGATCCCGAAGATTTAATGGGTTTGTAGCCCCAGCTAACTATCAAGGGCTCTTTTAGCAGGTGTTGCACTCTTTTGTGTGCGTACAGAAAGCTACAACCTTTGGGTGCCATCATCCATTTGTGGCATGCACCGGTATAAAAATCGGGGTCAATATCTTTTATAGATAATGGAATATGCCCAGGTACATGTGCTCCATCTACAATGGTAATCAAGCCCTTTGATTTAGCAATAGCAACTATTTCTTTTACCGGCAATATAAGGGCAGTTGCCGCAGTAATATGACTGATAAAAATGGCTTTTGTATTACTATTCAATCCCTCAAAAAAGTTCTCTATAAAGTCTTCTTTACTGGTAATGGGAAGCCTGATATTTTGTCGCCTGTATACTGCCTTGCTCTTTTCGCAATAAAGATCCCAGGTTCTGTCGCAGGCACCATATTCAAGATTGGTTGTCAGTATTTCATCACCCGGAGCAAGGGCTAAGTTTTTAGCAATTATGTTTACTCCCAGCGTTGGGTTGGTTATGTATACCAGATCGTCTTTATCATCTACTTCTACATACTCTGCAAGAGCAGCTCTGGAATTGGCCAGATACTGAAAACCATCCACGGTTATAAATTGTACCGATTCAAATTCCAATAGTCTTTGCCAGTATTGATAGTTTTCGAATACGGGTTTTGGACAGGCGCCAAAAGACCCGAAGTTGAGGAAATGTATTGCAGGATTAATCAGAAATTGTTCTTTAATTGTCTGCATAGTATAATTTTAGATAAAGATAATAAGCAAGTACTGAACTACGCTGAATAATATGACGAAATAATTCTGGGAAAAAGCATTATGATTCTGTTGCATCTTTACCAACAGGAAAGAGAAACCAGTTTTTCTGGTTAATTACGTTCAACGAATGAGTATGATGCCGAGAGAGTCGTTGGTGAGGAACACCAACAAAGGCAAAAATATAAAAATGGAGTATTGATAATCGAAACAAACATAAGTGTATTTGCCAACTATTATCAATACTCCAATGAGTGAGATGCCGAGAGAGTTGTTGGTGAAGAACACCAACAATGGCACAACGCTATTGTTTCTGGTTTCCAGTTGCTGGTAAATTGTATTACTGGCAACCAGTAACCAGTAACCTGCACCAAAGCTTTAAACCAGTATCGTTACCACAGCACTTACAATACCTACAATCTCATCTTTTACAGTAAACCATGCCCTGTAATCTCTTTTTTCTGGTTTGCCAGGAACAAGGTTTGGCCTTTTATCGTTGTATACACTGATCGATATTTTATCGGTTAATGTA
>JBAXVH010000288.1:0-2256 GCA_037129215.1 Bacteroidota bacterium
TAGGTTCAGTAATACTAAATTCTATTGTTGTACTACTTGAAAATGGATTAGGATGATTTTGATTAAGAACATCGCCTGATTTTTTAGGCTGATCATATTCCTTAACAAAAGTCAAATCAGTTGGAGTAAGATAATTTGGTGTAGAACCGGTCATGGTGTTACCCGGTGTCAAGTCTTGCCCATTAAGTGCAGGGTCTGTTGCAGTATATCTGTAAGCTCTGAATACGCCATTATAAGTAGGATAATTATCAACCTTTACTTTTTTTATACCATCTCTTGTCATAGGATTATAATACTCCCAAACAACAGAAGTATCACTTGGTGCAACTTCAAAGAAATGACCATCGTTCATAGAACAAATAAGTGTATTACCATTTGGTAAACGTTGTGCACTTCCTCCAATAGTATTATAAAATGAAGTATTATTCTTGCTCGAATACATCCATACAATTTGTTTGGATACATTCTTCTTTTCTTTCATAAGATTACCATCAGGAGAAGAAACAACATTATATCCAGCTGTAGGAGGATTAACAAAAGTTGTAGAAGTAGAACCTGTAGAAGTCAGATATGGATTTATTTCTACAATATAAGATTGTGGTGTTAGTTCAAATAGATTTTCAGCATTGTTAAACACTAATAAATTTCCTGCACCCGGCAATCCTGCTTTTATCCATTGTATATCATGTGCACCTCCAATCTGTTTATTACCGGCTGTAGCTTTTTCCCAATTGGTAGCTACTGATGGTGGACTTCCCTGATTATATTTGGCAGGATCACCAAAACGATAAAGAAAATCACCTGCTGTAGAAGCAGCAAGAGTTATACTTGCAGCAGAATCGTTAGCAACAAATGTATTACCATGGTCAATAATATAAAACTCACCATGTACCGAATTGATAACAATAAGATCTTTATCCTGATTGTAATCAAGGGAATTGCAATGTAACCAATCGCTTTTTACTGTATTACCTGCAATGTTTAAATTTATTTTTCCGGGAGAACTGGCTACAACACCAAAGTTAGGTTTTGAAGGATATTTATCCTGTACAACATGATTAAAGAACCACCATTCCCAAATTACTTTTCCTGCCCTGTTTACTTCAACTATTGCGTCCATCTGAGGATTGGTGTATGTTTGTGTAGTGTCACATCCGGCAGCTAAACATTGTGCAGAGGTTAAATCTTTATTAGCAATATATATAAATGTAGAATCTCCGAGCTTAGGATTATATATCTTTGCGAAATCATGGTGTCCATGATAATTAGTTCTGCTCTCTGTATATTGCCAAACTATATTCCCATTCCAATCAAGCTCTTCCCATGAGTTTTGATTGCTTGGATTTCCACCAACAGCATCTAATAAAGTACCTGCTTCAGTAAAACGTGGACTTGTTCCTAATGGCCATGTATTAATTACGTGTCCTTCGAAATCTATTAGATAAGAAGTTCCTCTTGTACCAAAAAGAGTGTAACCATTATATGTTCGTGAATTATCCCAGTAATGGGTTTCTGTTTTTACCATAAAAGATTCCTGAGCAAACATTGTATAGGTGCACAAGAATAATCCTAAAATTAAAAGTATTCTTTTCATAGAAATATATTATTTAATTAATATCATTTTATTTGTAAATTCCTTATTAGCTGTTTGTAGCTTTATATAATAAATTCCACTTGCAAAAGCATCTCCATTCCATTGATAAGAATGCATTCCTTTTTCAAGCTTTTCGTTAACCACTGTTGTGATAACTTGTCCAAAGGCATTGTAAACCTTTAAAGTTACATTATCAGCATTATCTAACCTAAACTTAATGGTTGTTGTGTTATTAAAAGGGTTAGGGAAACTATTAAGTTCAGTTCCTTTTTCGAGCTGTCCGCTTTCATTTATACCTACAGTTGAAGCATCAAAGGATCTCATTACTCTAAAACCTACATGATACCATGGATGATTAGGGTCTTGCGGACCTCTGTAATAGGTTGGGTTTCTATTAGAGATTCTGGAATGTCCATCACTCTTACCATTTATCATTAATCCATTATACCAGTTTCCTCCGCGCATACCTCTATAAGGTTTACCATCAGGCATAATAAATCCTGTGGCAGGGCCTTTTGGATTATTATAAGGGCTTACACTATAATAGTTCTGACCATACCAGTCGTTAAGCATTTCCCATGCATTACCTTGCATATCATAAAGTCCAAATCCATTTGCCCCATCTAAAGTCTGGTATGTTGCATTTGTAGCAGGCCAGTTAA
>JBAXVH010000289.1:0-2255 GCA_037129215.1 Bacteroidota bacterium
GCACGGTGGTGCCGGCGGAATAGCGCAGCGAGACCGGTTTGTTAGATGTGGGTGGCACGATCGAGCGCAAGGCGCCGCGGGTGCACATGATGCAATCGGCGTACTCGATGAGCGGGGTGATGGTGAGGTCCATGCGCTCGAGGCCGGAGGTCGGGCCCATGATGTAGCCGTGATCGAAGGCCAGCATGACCGTGTGGCCGCTCTTGGGGTTGAAAATTCGGGCAAGGCGGTCCTTCATACCCCAGTCAAGGTGCGAGTGCCCCTTCAAGAAGAATCCTTCGGTACGTTGGGGAATTCCGATACCGTAGTCTTTGGCGTTGAGGTTGTTAGTTGCTTCAGGCATGATGAAAGGAGTTGGGAGTTAGGAGTTAGGAGTTAGGAGTTAGGGGCTAGGAGTTAGGAGCTGGGAACTGGGAACTGGGAACTGACAACTGACAACTGAGAGTGGGAATCAGAAATTCTTCTAACTCCTAACTCCTTGCCTTTCCTATTAAAATAACCCCAAATTTTACCCCACTTGAACAGTATCAAACAATAATATTTACTTTTAGCCTCTACTTAAAGCAATCAGTATGAAACATATTCTATTAGCAGTGTCTCTAACCCTTAGTATTACTGCTTTTGCACAGCAGAAAGCTAAGCCTGTAGTCTTCGAAAACCTTGCCGACTCTCCTGCTTATAAAAGGAATCCACACTTTCCGGTATTTAGTTTATTGCTAACCGATAGCACGCATTATACCAATCAGAATATACCTAAAGGAAAGCCTACGGTGATTGTGTATTTCAGTCCAGATTGCAGTCATTGTCAGGCCGATGCAAAAAATATGATGGATAAGCTGGACAGTTTAAAAGATATCAACTTTGTATGGTGCAGTTCTCACGAACCGGAAAAGATAAAGGAGTTTGCTGTTAAGTACAATATGTTTGGCTTACCCAATATGTTTTTTGGAAAAGATGAGAAGTATGCTATTCCTTCATTCTTCAAAATCAGTTTTACGCCATACTTTGCGGTGTATAGTAAAGAAGGATTATTCCATTCCGAGTTCCGTAACGGATTACTTCCAAAGGATATTATAGATGCAGTAGCACAATCGAATATTAAAAAAAAGAAAGAAGTCACTCCTCAGATTACAGAAAATAAACTTGAAATGATGGATGATATTGTAGAAACACCAAGAGAAATGGAAGTTGACAAGGTTTATACTGCGGTAGAAGTAGAAGCATCATTTCCTGGTGGCGATGCTGCATGGCATAAGTATTTAACTAAATACTTAAATGGCAATGTTCCTGGCGAGCACAATGCACCTGTTGGCAGGTATACCGTTACATTAAACTTTGTAGTAGATAAAGATGGTTCTATCAGCAATATCACTGCTAACGATCCTGGCTATGGTACAAAGCAGGAAGCTACTAGAGTGCTGAAGAATAGTCCAAAATGGAAGCCTGGTATACAAAATGGCAGAAATGTAAAATCCTGGAGAAGACAAAGTATTACTTTCGACGTAGCTAATACTGCTGTAGTAGGTGGAGCTGCAGGAAAAATTATTGACAATAAGATGGATAAGCAAGCAGAAGAAATTAAGAATCAGATACCTAATGCAAAAGTAGAAAGAATAGAAGAAGGAATTAATGTTGAGTTCAACAGTGCTATTTTATTTGGATTTAATCAATCAAATGTATCTCCTACAGCTCAGACTTCTTTGAATGACCTAGTAACTATTCTTAATAAATATCCTGATACTAATATTGAAATAGATGGTCATACCGATAACTTAGGAACTGTAGAGTTTAATCAAAACTTATCTGAAAAAAGAGCTAATAGTGTAGGGGACTACTTAAAGCTAAAAGGAATTGCCCCTTCCAGAATAACGAATAAAGGCTTAGGTTTCTCAGTACCTAAATACAGTAACGACACTCCTGAAGGGAGAACTAAGAACCGTAGAGTAGAGTTCTTAATTACTTCCAATCATAAAATGCAGGCAGAAGCGAAGAAAGATGCGGGACAATAGAAAATAGTATTATATATCTAGTATTTAGATAAAAGAAAAAAACAAGAGCGTCATTAATTGTAAAGACGCTCTTGTTTTTTGTATCAAGCAAGCTGAAGATTATTTGCTTATCAAAATATATCTATTTAGCGTTCATAATCAGACCAACTATCATCAGCTAACGTAAACAAAACCACATTTAGTAGATACGCCATGCACAGCGTCTAATCATCATTAATTCATTATCCTTTATCGTCTGACAGGTAA
>JBAXVH010000029.1:0-9823 GCA_037129215.1 Bacteroidota bacterium
AAGAAGAGTACCTGAAAAAATCTGCAAATAATGTAGACGAAAATACAGTTGTGTACCTTAGTTCTCCAGCAGATCATGAAGCAGGTAAAGCCATTTTTACTACAATTTGTGCGGCTTGTCACCTTGCTGATGGTGGTGGTTCTGTTGGGCCTAACCTGACAGATAATTATTGGATCCATGGTGGTGGTATTAAAGACATCTTTAAAACTATCAAATGCGGTTATCCTGATAAAGGTATGAAGAGCTGGAAAGATGATTATACCCCTTCTCAAATTGCTCAGCTTGCAAGCTATGTAAAGAGCATTAAGGGAAGTAATCCTGTTAATCCTAAAGCACCTCAAGGAACTTTATATGTAGAAGAAACTGCTAAATCAGACACCGCTAAAACGGCTGCTCCTGCTAAAGCTGATTCTACTGCAAAAGCGAAATAGTATTTAGGCCCGGATCTTGTTCTATATGTTACTTATGTTACATTTTGGCAACAATATCCGGGCTTATTTTTGCACTTATATTAATACTGTTTAAAATAATTATTTATGTTTTCCGATTTTGATCATATAAACGAAATTGCTACCGAAGGATTTAGAGATAAAATGGCTACTGTGGACGAACATGGTAAACGCAAATGGGTTTATGCTCAAAAGCCGAAAGGAAAGTTTTATAATATTAAAACATTTCTAAGCATATTTTATTTCACCGTTTTCTTCGGACTTCCTTTTATTAATATTGACGGAAGACCTTTGTTTCTGTTCAATGTACCTAAAGCGCACTTTATCATTTTTGGAAAAATATTCTGGCCACAGGACTTTTTCATCTTTGGTTTAACGATGGTCACCTTCGTGTTCTTTATTATTTTATTTACTGCAGCTTTTGGAAGATTATTCTGTGGCTGGGCTTGTCCGCAAACCAATTTTATGGAACTGATGTTCCGTAAAGTTGAATACATGATATTAGGAGATGCTGCTGCTCAGCGTAAGCTTAAAAATGATCCCTGGAATACTAATAAAATAATCAAAGTATGTTTTAAACACTTTGTGTTTTTTATGATGGCTTTTGTTATTTCCAATTTCTTTCTCGCATATATTATTGGCGTAAAAGAATTAGAAAAAATAATTACAGAACCGCTTAGTCAGCATGTTGGTGGATTAACATCTATTATTGTTTTTAGTTATGTATTCTATGCAGTATATGCCTATTTCAGAGAACAGGTTTGTATAGTAATTTGCCCTTATGGTAGATTGCAAAGTGTACTGATGGATAAAAATTCCATGATTGTTGCTTACGATTACAAACGTGGCGAACCAAGAGGACATGTGAAGAAAGGAGAGGATGAATCTAAACTGGGAGATTGTATCGATTGTTTTCAATGCGTGAGAGTTTGTCCTACTGGTATTGATATTAGAAATGGAGTACAAATGGAGTGTGTAGGTTGTACTGCTTGTATAGATGCCTGCAATGGTATAATGGATAAAATTGGTCGTCCTCGTGGATTGGTTCGTTATGCTTCAGAGAACTCTATAGCTAATGGCGAGACCTTGAAATATACTAAAAGAATGAAGCTATACACTGCATTGTGTTTTGTAGCGCTTTGTTTTTTATCTATATTGTTAATTACCCGAAAAGATATTGATGCTACTGTAATGAGAGCGCCAGGTATGCTTTTCCAGGAGAAAGGAACGGATAGTGTTCAGAACTTATACAATGTAAAAGTGATTAATAAAACTACCCGTGAAATTCCAATGACTGTAAAGCTGGAAGATAACGATGGTTCTATAATGTTGATAGGAAAGCCATACGTAAAAGTGGAAAATGAAGGTCAGGGATGGGGAGAATTCTTTATTACTTTAGCAAAGAAAAATATTCATAAAAGATCTACCATTATTAAACTGGGGATATATAATGGGAATCAAAAAATTAGTGTAGTTACTACAAAATTTTTGGCTCCTGTTTCAGAATAATCGTAATATTACTTAAATTTAAACTATGAATTGGGGAAATAGAATGTTGTTAGTGTTTGCATTATTTGCATGCTTCATAATCTTCTTGGTATATAAATGTATCAATACAAAATTCGATTTAGTAAGTAAAGATTACTATAAAGACGAATTAAGATATCAGGATAAAATAGATGGAAAACTTAATGCTGCAGCGTTAAGCAATATTAATGTAGAACAGAATAGTGATGCTGTTGTTATTTCACTTCCTAAGGAACAAAATGGAATGAAGGTAAATGGCGAAGTGTTTTTTTACTGTCCTACTAATAGCGAAAAAGACAAGCATTTTCCATTAGCTACAGATGCAGAAGGCAAGCAGTCTATCGATAAAAAATTATTGTCTAAAGCAGGGTATAAAGTTAAAATCACCTGGGATATAGATAAAAAGAAGTTCTATTCCGAAAAGGACATAACCATTAACTAAAATGAGCTGGCAAATATTGTTTCCGGCTTTTTTACTGGGGTTAATCAGCAGCTTTCACTGTATTGGAATGTGTGGTCCTATCGCCTTTTCATTACCGGTACAATTGCTGCCATCTCACAAAAAATTTCTTGGAATATTATTGTACAATGCTGGCAGGGTTACTACCTATACAGTATTGGGTATATTGTTTGGAATGTTAGGCAGAGAATTCTTTCTGGGCGGATGGCAACAGGCTTTCTCTATCATATTAGGGTCTGTAATTCTGATTATATTATCTATTAATCAATTAAACCATAAAACAATATCTATAGGATTCCTGCAATCTTTTCAAAGTAAACTCCAACAATTTATTGCAAAGTTCATCCGTAGGCAGCAATTGTCAGGCATATATATGATAGGGGTAGCCAATGGGTTTCTGCCTTGTGGTATGGTATATCTTGCCATTGCTGGCGCTTTAGGTACTGGCAGTATAAAAGGGGGAATATTCTTCATGATGCTTTTTGGTATAGGCACTATTCCTTTAATGCTGGCCGTTACCTGGTTTGGATTAGTGGTAAATATTACAGTTCGCAATACAGTCCGTAAAATCACGCCTTTCTTTATTGCTTTAATAGGCATTTTATTAATACTAAGAGGACTCAACCTCAATATTCCTTATTTAAGTCCATTGCTGGAATCTACCTCTGGCAAGATTATCCCCTGCCATTAATACTAACTTAAACAATCCTGTGGGAATAATTATATTTTCTATTGTTAAACCCCAATTATTTTTATAACGGTTATCTTAATTTGTTTTTCTTTGCCTTATGATGAATATGAAAGGAAACGGTAAGATAATAGTTATTACTGCACCTTCAGGGGCAGGTAAAACTTCTATTACGCATTACTTATTAAAACATTATCCTCAGATTTGTTTTTCGGTATCTGCTGCTACACGCAAACCAAGAGGAGAGGAGAAAGATGGGCAGGATTATTATTTTATGTCGCAGGATGATTTTGAGAATAAAATAAATAACCAGGACTTTATAGAATGGGAAATGGTATATGAAGGCAACTATTATGGTACTTTAAAAACAGAGATTGAAAGAATATGGGCTGAAGGAAAAACACCCATGCTGGATATTGATGTAAAGGGCGCTATACATGTAAAGAGCCAGTTTAAAAATAATTGTTTATCCTTATTTATTCAACCTCCTTCCATTGAGGTATTGCAGAAAAGACTGGAAGGCAGAGGCACTGATTCTGCCGAGAATATTGCTACCAGAGTTAGTAAGGCAGCGTATGAATTATCTTTCAGTCACCATTTTGATTTTTGTATTTTAAACGAAGAACTTACCAAGGCCTGCAGTGAAACTGAAAATATTGTTTGTGATTTTTTAGAAATCAAAAAGTAATAATCAGTACTATTTTGTAAATTATTGCATGTCTTTTTTTATGTAATTATTATATGTCTTAATGCTATTGATTTAAACATATTTTTACAAAGTGAAAGGGAAGAAATTAGCTTTATTATATTTAGTGTTTAGCCTTTTGTCTGTGCTACAGATAAAGGCTCAATTAATTTATCCAGCTGTATATACCGAATACGATTCTGCCTGGACTTTCAGTAATCTACAACTTATTCCTATCCGCTTAAGTACCGATGGTATTCCACTGGATTATATGCCACAGGATATAATGGAATTTAGTAAGGCCTTGCAAACTGGTAAAATTTCTATTAAAGAAATTCATTACATGAATGGGTCCGATGTAAATCTGCTGGAAGTAATAAACCATACTAAGAAAGCTATATTGGTGAATAGTGGCGAAATAATTGCCGGAGGAAAACAGGATAGGGTAATTGCAGAAACAAAGCTGATTCCGCCGGGAGGTTCCGAAACTACTTATCTGAATGTATTTTGTGTAGAAAAGGGCCGATGGACAAAGAAAGAAAAGGCTTTTAAGTATGCAGGAGCTGCCGATATGGATCTCAGGAAAAAGATAGATGTTTCGGCAAGGCAGGCAGAAGTATGGAAGGAAATAGACCGACAGTTTAAAGAAAGAAAAATGGAGTCGGAATCCTGGACATATAATCAGCTGTATCCTAAGCCAACCACTTCGGATTCTGCTTATCTAAAATATTTTATAGATAGATTGAAGCATAGCGATAGTAGCTATGCTGGCTTTATAGCAGTTGCCGGAAAGAGAATAATAGGTTGCGAATTATTTGCCTCTACCAACTATACTTTAAAATATTATACCCAGATAATTACCTCCTTTATTCATTCTATAAAAAGGAGAGATGGGGAACCAAGTGTAAGTACCGCTGAAATAAAATCTTTTTCCAATCAGTTGTTTACCAACGAAGATACGCAGGTGAAATTTTTAAAAGGGCGTGGCGTGGCGCATAAATTCAAAGAAAAAACTTTTCATATTGTAGTATATGGAGAGGATTAACCCCATCCCGTAAAGGGGTAAATATTAATTTACTTTGCTAATGAAATACTTTGTAAAAACGCCTTTCTGGTTAAGATGGATGTACCCCGGTTATCTATGGAAGATGCCTGACAACGAAAAGGTTATCTACCTTACTTTCGATGATGGTCCACACCCTTATGCTACTCCTTTTGTATTGGAAACACTTGCAAAATACAATGCTAAGGCTACCTTCTTTTGTATAGGTAAAAATGTAGCAGAACATCAGGATATTTATAATAGCATTCTTAAAGAAGGACATACGGTGGGCAACCATACTCAGAACCATTTAAATGGCTGGCATACTACTGATGAAACGTATATAAACAACGTAAAAGAGGCTACTAAATGGATTGATACTAACTTGTTTAGACCACCTTATGGTAGAATAAAAAGGTTTCAGGCAAAAGTATTAATGCAGCAGTTAAACAAGGAGGCAAATACCACTCCTTTTAAAATAGTAATGTGGACAGTATTGAGTGGCGATTTTGATACTGCTATATCGGGTGATAAATGTTTTGCCAATGTAAAAAACAATACCGGAGCAGGAAGCATTGTAGTTTTTCATGATAGCGAAAAAGCGTTCGAACGCCTACAGATTGCCCTTCCCAAAACGCTGGAATATTTTCAACAAAAAGGATTCGTCTTCAAAGCAATCCCCAATCTTTAATTCGTATTCCCTATTTTCAATTAATAATTCATAATTAATAATTAGTACTCTATGTGGACAGAAAACAATAATCAACTCTATAAAAAATTTGAGTTCAACGATTTTTCCGAGGCTTTTGCTTTCATGACCCGTGTGGCTATAGAAGCAGAGAAAGCAAACCATCATCCATTATGGACAAATGTGTGGAACAAAGTAGAAATATGGCTTACCACACACGATGCAGGTAATATAGTTACAGAAAAGGATACAACACTTGCAGCTATAATAGATAGGATTGCTGGGAGTAAGTAGGAGTATAGTTTTTTTCCTTTCAATAAAATAGCCCACGAATTGCTCCGTAGGCTATTATGATTATTGTTTGTATCAACTATTTTTATTGCAGGTTGATTGTTTTTAGTTGTTTATTAGCTTACCAATACAGTAATTACTGCACTTACTTGTCCTACTACTTCATCTCCTATAAAGAACCAGGCACAGTATTCTCTTTTTTCTGCTTGTCCCACCACTAAATTGGGGCGTTTATCGGAATAAACAGGTTTATTAATTTTTTCTACTAAAGTAAAATTAGTTTCAGTACCTCTTCTACTTTCCAGTCTTATACCATCATTTTTGGCTTTGGTATATTTTAACTGAGCATACCCAGCTACCATTTTACCAGTTAAGATAGGCATTGACTGATCTTCGGCAGCTTTTGCCTCCATTTCTGCACCTACAATTCCCAGTGCTTGTTTAATATCATCGGTACAGTTTACACTCAATTTAATTTTCTTTACTAATGCAGATACTCTGGTAAAAATGCCCGAAGGAACTGCTTTAGCTACCTCAGTATCCAGCTCTAATACCGGAAATGCAATAGCAACTGTTCCATTGGGTGGATTTTTTAATAATTGTTGAAAGGTTACACACTGATGCTCATAAGTTTTAGATGCCAGAGTTTGTGTCAGACTAAAATTATACGCTTGTGTATCATCATTCAATATCCCCTTTTCTACAATTGATACACCAAGTTTTGCAGCAAGTGTAGTAGTAAGTTTGTTATTGAAATTGTTTAACCATAACCCTTTTTGAGCATTCCCAGCCGGGAGATAAGGACCCTTTTTCATACGCTTAATTTTTATTTATTTTAAATCAGTTTTTTTTCATTGAAAACTTTAATTTCAAAACATGGTATATTGTAAAAAATAGCAGGATATTAATCTCTAAAACACTTGTATTTAAACTAAATACACGGATAATAAACTTCCATATACGGGTATTTAGTTTCTATATACGGATATTGAACTTCCATATACGGGTATTTAGTTTCTATACACGGATATTAAACCTCCATACACGGATATTTAGCTTCGATATACGGATAATAAACCTCCATACACGGATATTTAGTTTCGATATACGGATAATAAACTTCCATATACGGATATTAAAGTTCCATACAAGGATAGCAGGAATAAATTTATTTGTAAACAGGAATAATTCCTACACTAATAACGCTAATACCAATGAATTAAAACCCGATATCCTGATGCACTGATTTGATTTTTTATTTTTTTCGCCAGAAAATCAATGTATCAAATTATTATCGCTCAACGCTTTTCTTACAACTAACCAACATTTTTAAGAACTACTGCCAACTGCTTTTAAAGTCTTATGTTTTTTGCTAAATGGCAGTGCGAATATTGCTGCAATACTTTTATTGGACTAACAAATGGGATATGTTGCAGTGTAATTGGGATATGTTGCATAAAAAAGTGCTGGAATGCCCCCTTTTTACTTCCTTTTCATTTTTTATTACTCTTTGGGATGGTAGTAATTATAGGCCTTTATAATATCGTCTTTATTGTTTCTGCCAATGGTTATTACTATGTTATCTACCGTTACCGATAAGGGTATATTCCAGGCAGTAATTTTTTCATTATTAATAATATATGAGCCATTTATATGCGTAAACAATCTGTAATTCAACCATACTAAAACTTGTACCAATGAATCCCGGAAGGCATAGTAATGATTTTTATCGCTTTGCAACCTGATAAGGACAAAATTTTTAATATGAGCACTGCCTGCTTTAAAATACAATACATCGCAGAGTTTTATTTCTTTATCTTCAAAATGATGCTCCATACCATCATAGCTTACCGGCTCATCCTTTTCATCTATATCCAAACGGATTACTCTAATTGTTTTTGCTTTGTATTTACAAAGTTTTCCGACAATATGCGGCTCCGAAAATTTTAATTCATTTAATATCTGTTCATTACTTTTATCTATTGATTTAAAGTAACAGGAAAAAGGTTCGGTTTTAATATATTGCTGCAGGTTTTCGTGCTCGTGATATTCTACCAGCAACAGTACCGGTATATTAAAAGTATGGTGGATATAGGTAACTATTTTTAGTCCTTCAATATCCTCCTCTGCATGGCTCAAGCTGATAATAATTACATCGGGCAAAAAAATTTCAATCCGCTTAACAACATCCAGGTAAATGGTAGGCGTAGTAAGTATTGTATAATGGTGTTTTATTAGAAAGCATGATAGCAAATGGGCTTCCGCTGCATCATCATCTACTATCAGAACCTTTATTTCTTCCTTCATATAAAAGCAGTTTATCTTAGTATTACTTTCTTAACAATAAGTAACACCAGTATTTATTTAACCGCTTCTGTCAGTATGAGGACTTTTAAGTTTAAGGTACTTTGCAGGCGCTTCGGTATTTGCAAAGGTGAACGATTGTATGATTAATAAAAATGATATATATCAGTTCCCTTTTTTAATGATTAAATGTAGAAAAAATGAGATGCGGAGAATTAAACTTTCAGGGAAAGAAAACAACAGCTTTTATTCTTTTATTTGGTTTTGGTTATCAGCGGAAGGAACATTCTTGCCCTGCCATCGCTATTAAATGTCCGTTTTACTTCACCATATCAATTATCTAAATTAGTAAGTGAGAAGAAGTCGGTCTGACACTACTTCATTTTCTAAAGTCTTACCTTCAAGTTGAAATCGCCTTAGCATTGACCGACCACAATCAATAAATATTTCATTCTCAAATAAGCCGTCAGGTATTGGTAAATCACAAATATAATTACCAGACTTTTTATTACCATCAATACTTAAAGCAACTCTAACTCCTTTAGATTTTACTTTATCAATCTCTACTAACAAATCTTCTAACCGAAAATTTTGAGCTCCATATAAAATACCTTGACTATGAGAGTATGGTGGATCACAATATATTAAGTCACCTTTTTTAGCTTGAGCAAAAGCTTCCTTATAATCTAAATGTTCAAAAGTTACATTTCTTAATCTTGTTTTCCAATCCCTTACTCGATTGGCGAAATTTTCAATAGGTATAGGAGTATGAGCACCACATGGTGTTGACATATGACCATCTGACTTTCTAAATCTCACAATGCCACCATAGCAAGATCTTGTCAAAAATAAAAAGTCTGCTCCATTTGGATTATTATTATAAGCAGTTAAAACACTTTTATAAACTTCTTCTTTGGTTTGTGTTTCAATTCTATTTCTTCGTTCAGCATACCATTCAATTAAACCTTTGGGGTCAGTAGCCAATTTTTGCCATATTTCTACAAGGGGTTTAAATGCATCTGAACCAAAACCTATTGAAGGAGCAACAGTGGCAAGTATAGCTCCACTTCCAAGAAAAGGCTCAATGTAACGTTTTATGTCAGTAGGAAAATATCTTGTAATCTCAACTGCAAATTTTTGTTTATTACCAACCCACTTTAAAAGTTGTGATTTGGGAGGATAATAAGTAAGGTACTTTTCTTCTAAAGTAAATTGCATTTTGAATTATTTTGAGCAAACATAAGCGATGTTGTGCTTAAATCCTAAAATGGGATATATTATTTTGATATATACTTTTGAATAAGTGAAAAAATCATTGAACAAAAAGGAGTATAAAAATTTATTGGAGCAGTTATACCGACTTCGTGTTAGTTCAGGTCTTCGTCAATCAGACTTGGCTGAAAAACTAAACGTTCCGCAATCATTTATTAGCAAAATTGAAAGTGGGGAAAGAAGAATTGATTTAATTGAATTAAGAGAAATATGCGTTGCCTTAGGTTCAAATTTAAAAGAATTTATTAACGAGTTTGAAAAGGCATTAAATAAATGATAGCAGATAAAAGATTTGTAAATTTACCATTAGAGTTTTGGGCAAATATAAAATTAATTAGTCAGAAGGCGGGTTATACTGACAAGCTAACTAAACAAGTTAAGGTTCATTCATTAGGAGATATCAAATCTGTATATGAA
>JBAXVH010000290.1:0-2214 GCA_037129215.1 Bacteroidota bacterium
CGGCCGTTGCTGCTCTTCCTATCTTTCCTACCACTAATATCAACATCAAATTCTTTGCAGGTTCAGGGGTGGTAGCAAAGATTCTGTGTTATTAGCCAAATAAATTTTTAGTTATTTTTGCACTTTAGGCCGCTATAAGTGAGCCTGTTTAGTGGAGCAGCTATTTATGCTGCTCCCTATTTTTTTATATAGATACATGTTCTACTTCTTTTATAGATTCATTTCGGTTAAAATAGTCTTTATCGTACGGCTTTTGTGTTTTGTAAACAGTAAAAGATAGTTCTAGTAATTTTCTTTGTATTGCTACTACTCCTTTCATTTTTAGACTGGTTCTCGATACTATCCTAATAAAGATTGCCTTGAACCTTTCGTTTCGCTGTAAAGCTGATAATGCAGGCAAATGCATTGCTTTTCGTAATAATTTATTTCCCCTTTTTGATATGGAAGATTTTCCTTTTACGGATGTGCCTGATTGTTTTTCTCTTACATCAAGCCCTGCGTAACTTGTCAGCTGCTTTTTATTTCTTATCAGATTAAAGCCATTTGTTTCGCCTAATATAGTTGCTGCAGTCAACAAGCCTATTCCAGGTATGGAACAGATTAGCAATACATTTTTTTGTACTTCTTCATCTGTTTTAATCAGTTTATTTATTTCTATCATAATCTCTGCCTTTTGCTTCTTTAACAATGCCAGACGTTTCTGTGCCCTTTGTATACTCATTTTATCAGGAAAAGCCCCTGCTTTTTCAGCATGTATCTGATTCAATATGACAGTACTCTCATCTACCAATTGACCACGTTCTCTTGTTAGTTGCTGGATTCTCTTATAAATCCCTTTAGGTGGTTCCCATCTGTCAATCTTTTTTTCCAACCCGAACATTGCAATAGCTTCAGACGCAGTTTTGTCGGTGATAGTCTTTGTTTCAAGCGTACGGAAGAAACTACTGATCTTATTAGGCAATACGATACTTACATCCTGGTTCTGCTCAAACAAAAAATAAGCAAACGACTCATGATAAACGCCTGTAGCCTCCATTACATAACGAACAGGAATTTCGGACTCGGTCAGTTTGGCAACCCATGAAATTAAACCTTCAAATCCTTTTTGCTTATTGGTAAATGTTTTATGGGCTACTAAAACAGGAGTCCAATCATCATACATCTTACCTAAACATACAACTAATTCATCTTGGGCAACATCTATACCCACAACTTGTTTTAATACTTTTTTCATACCAGATTTGTTTAAAAATGATAAGTGAAAAATCTCCATTCGTTTTTTCTCCTGTTTGGTTATTCTGGATGTTACACTTAGTATAACTCCTTACATTCTGTTCAAACTCAAAGAGATAAAAAAGGATGAGGTTTTATCTTTACTAGAACATACTTTAAAAGTTGTTTTGGATATTCACAACTCTCACCCTTTTTTCACTTAAAACTGCAAAGTTAATTTGGTATAATTTGAAGAATCTAAATCCTGATTTTTATCAAAAAGCAAACATAGGAGGATATTCCCTGCTGCAACTAACGCAATACAAATACATCTTACACAACTTCAGGTAGATTTAATAGAGGTACTAATTTTTAAATATTCATTAAACATCGGAACAGAATGTAGTATAAGACACTATGAATCTTCTAAAAGTATTGTACTAAAATCTTCACGGACTGCATTCCTTGAAGCGCGGACTGGATTCCTGAACCGTGGACTGCGTACTTTTATCTTGGGAACGCTTACCCTGATACGCGGACTGGATTCATTTATACAGGGATTGATAAAAATGATTCGCGGACTTCATTTCCTCATACACGGATCGCTTACCATGGTTCGCGAAACGAATTACTTTATACCGGGACTGATAAAAATGATTCATGGATCTCATTCTCAAATACACGGAACGCTTACCATGATACGCGGAGCAAGTTCTGAAACATTAAACTCCCTTTACTTTTCCTAAGCAATTCAAATCTAAAGAAAGTACATGTAAAAAGAAGTATTTATAATGGATATTTGAATTTGTAAATAATTTCCCCCATTCTTACTTCTTTCCCCTTCTGTGAATTACTTTGCATTTTCATAAAAGTTTTCGGCTTTACTATAAGTTTTCAGTTTCATTGGATACTTTGTACTGCTTTTTTATTCATTTACTGGTATGTCTATATTTAATAATAACAGAAAGACGATTATTCAGATCATCTACATCAGCGTATTTG
>JBAXVH010000291.1:0-2209 GCA_037129215.1 Bacteroidota bacterium
AAGACCTAGCTTAAACGAAAGGTCGGTCAGATCGTAAATCACTGCATCAAAAGGTTTTATTACATTGTCAAACGTTCTTTGAGACTCAGTTGATAGGCTAATTTTCTTCAGAGCAGCATCAGCAGATTTTATCGAAACAGATACCGCATCTCTAACAGTTTTAGCGGTTACTTTATCGAAGCTTATTGGGCTATTGCTATGTATCAGCAAAGGATTCTCCACTTTACTCTGAGCACTTATTCCAGTAACAATTGCTATACCGAATAGCAAGGCAAACATTTTAGCGTATTTCATAATCTTAAATTACTTAAGCTACGAAAATAGCTTTTTCCTGCACATAGTCAATTCCTGCTATTGAATATTTAAATAAAGTGGGATGTTATCACATTTAATATCAGAGATAAATTGAATCATACCCAAGTAAATACGAACTTGTATATACTTCGGTAGAATATCAAAAAAGAAGAATGTTATTCTGTAGATTAGTTATTATTGGCAAGCCTGAAATCAATCACTTTTACCTGAAGGTTTTTATTTCCATTCCACTCGTTTATTTCCAGTGTATAAACTACATCAATAGGTTGTCTTGTATCGAAGGTACAAAACTTGTCAGCCATATTAAACCCAATACCCGTAAGGGTTGTATTGTGCTGACTTAAGATGAATCGTATATGTTTATCCTTAACTATTTTACAACCTTTATTTAATACATTACGAGTGATGAAAACAGGTTTCATATTCTCTGGACCAAAAGGTTCCATCTGTTGCATAATATTATAGAAAGGAAGATTCAGCTGATCGAAATTCACTTCTGCATCTATTACAATTTCAGGTATTAATAAGTCGTCGGTAATAGTTCCACTTACTACCTCTTCAAACTGCTTAATAAAAGCATTCAGATTCTCTGGCAACATAGTTAATCCTGCTGCTGCAAAGTGACCACCGTAACCTATAAGATGTTCGCGACAAGCATGGATAGCTTCGTATAAATTAAAACCAGTAACACTTCGGGCACTACCTGCAATAAAATCGCCACTTTTGGTAAGGACCACAGTAGGACGGTAATAAGTATCTATCAATCTGGAGGCAACGATACCAACAACTCCTTTATGCCAGTGTTCCTGATATACAACAGTCGTTTTCTTGTTCTTGGCAAGAACATCATTACCAATCAGCTCAAATGCTTCTACTGTAATACTCGCATCCGCTTCACGCCTATCTGTATTATCGGAATGCAGAATTTCAGCAATGGCCATTGCTGCATTTTCATCCTTTTCTATAAATAATTGAACAGCCTTTTTGGCACAATCCATACGCCCTGCAGCATTTACCCTTGGTGCAATTACAAATACTAGATTTGAAACCATCATTTCTGACTGAACCGAAGCTAATCTCATTAAAGCTTTTACACCTGGATTGGGATTGGTATTTACTTTCTTTAAACCATAAAAAGTAAGTATCCTGTTTTCATCTACAATAGGTACAATATCAGCAGCAATAGCTGTAGCTACCAGATCAAGATGCTGAAGATAAGATTCGTCGGGCAAAGAAAGTTTTTCGGCTAAAGCCATCATTAATTTAAAACCAACTCCGCAACCACAAAGTTCTTTAAAAGGGTAATTACAATCTTTTTGTTTGGGATTAAGAATAGCAACAGCTTTAGGAATACAATCATCCGGAGTATGGTGATCACAAACTATTACATCTATATTTAAGGTGCTGGCATAATCAATCAGTCCTGCACTTTTTATACCACAGTCAAGTGTAACAATCAGACTAAAACCATTTTCTGCAGCAAAATCTATTCCTAATTTACTTACCCCATACCCTTCTCTGTAACGATGGGGTATATAGTAGTCAACTTGGCTATGTGCTGACTTCAAGAATTGATACATAGTAGCTACAGAAGTTGTACCATCTACATCATAGTCTCCATAAACCAATATTTTTTCATTGCTGGTAAATGCTTTCAAGATTCGGTCAACCGCTTTATCCATATCCTTCATCAACCATGGGGAGTAAAGGTCGGTGAGTTGAGGACGAAAGAATTTTTTTGCAGCATCATAATTATCAATACCTCTTTGTACCAGAACGGAACAAATAGTATTATTGATTTTAAGTGCCTCTCTAAGTGAGTTTACTCTTTGCTCATCAGCAGATAAAATAGTCCATCTTTTTTCCATAAACTCAGCTTAGGGTAGTATTAATA
>JBAXVH010000292.1:0-2207 GCA_037129215.1 Bacteroidota bacterium
ATATATGGCAACATTTTGCTTTTGTATATGATGGTACCCATGTTTATTTATATTTAAACGGTACGTTAGTATCAAGTATAGCAGCTTCAGGAAGTTTTGCAACAACTATAATGCCTTTTGATATTGGCTTATGCCCATTAAGTGGGTTTAATTTTTATTATAATGGAGGCATTGATGAAGTTTCTTTATGGAAAAAAGCTTTAACTGCATCTCAGATTCAGAATATAATGACTCATGAGATAAGTGTTGATTCAGCTACTGCACAAGGTTTATTATTATATTATAAATTTAACCAAGGTATACCGGGTAGTAATAATACAAGCATCACTAAGCTTCACACAGAAGTTAACTCACCAATTTATGATGGAGTTATTAATAACTTTACTATGACTGGTGTTGTATCAAATTTCGAGGGAACAATAGATACATCTTCTCAGATTATTACATTTTCTACAATACCGACTAAATTAATAAACTCACCTCCTTTTGTATTAACAGCTACAGCTTCTTCAGGACTAACGGTAGGTTATAATATTGTTTCAGGACCTGCAATATTAAGTGGAGACACGGTTATTCTTGCCGGCACACCAGGTACTGTGGTAATTAAAGCTTATCAACATGGTAATGCACAATATGATTCTGCTACTTCTATTATAAATTCCTTTGATGTTGTTGATCCTAATATAAATGTTCCAAAGATTGATCCAAGGCATCCTTTAGCCGGAAATGTACATGTAACTCCACCACTTTCAAAAATACAATTAGCTGCTATTGCAACTATTAATTACACTCCTTTGTTTTCTGTTCAATCGGTAAGTTTTAAAATTGATGGTCAAACTCCTACAATTCCTACTACCGATTTCGGAAATGGATGTTATACTGCATGGTGGCAGCCTTCCGGTTATGGTAGTCATACAGTAGAGATATTAGCAACAAATAATTATGGAGCAGTTAGTGATACAACTTTTGATATTAATATTGACTCTACAGCAACCGACACAACTTATCAAGCATTCAGTAGTATATGGGTGAATTCAAATGTGCCTTCATTTGTTGTTGATGGTGAGCTTCCTTCTTTTTTAGGTGCTTATGATACAATTATTGCAACATTATCAATAACATGTCCTACTGGTGGATGTGATCCATGGGATCGTATTTCAAGTGTTGAAGCTAAAAGCCATGAAGGAAATTGGTTTGAAATTATACGCTATATTACTCCTTATGGTATAGCTTGTACTCACAAAATAGTTCTGACAGACTATGAATCCTTACTAAAAGGAAAAGTTTCTTTCAGAGTAAATTTAGGAACACTAGGTAATGGTTACCTTTATACTTTAAAATTTGATTACAAAAAGGGAACTCCCCCTCATAAATATAGCCAGGTAACCAATATATGGGAAAACAACTATAACTTTGGATATTATCCAAATCTTCAGCCTGTAAGTGTTTTCAATTATACATTCCCTTCAGGTGTTGTATCTTCTAAATTAAAACTTATTTCAACAGGGCATGGATCTGGTTCGGATAATACCAATAATGCTGCTGAGTTTTATGAAGCTACACATCATATTCATATTAATAATGTTGATAGTTTTGCACAACACAATTGGGTAACATGTAATCCTAATCCTGACAATTGTTCACCACAGAACGGTACATGGCAATATAGCCGTGCAGGTTGGTGTCCGGGATCTATTGCTCACCCTTTCGATTATAATCTGACAACTTATATTCCATCAAATAACATTGCAATTAAGTATGTATTGTTTCCAGGCTATATTGATATGTGTAGTCCGGCTTACCCACCTTGTGTTTCAGGTACTACATGTACTGATTGTAGTGGTGGAACTATTCCTATTCTTGATGTAGATTGTAATCTGGTTAATTTCTTTGATAACCCTCCGGGTAATCCTGTAATACAAGCTGTAAAAGAGCTTAAAGATTTTGAAATAGCTGTTTATCCTAATCCATCAACTGGTATCTTTAATCTTACTTCAAATAATAAACCTGAGAATGTTTGCAATGTTACTATTTATAATTTATTCGGCAATCATGTAAAAGAATTCCAATGGAATGGTGAAAACACTACTTTCAATCTTTCTAACAATGCTGCCGGTATCTATATTATGAAAGTTAGCAATAAAGATAAAGTTGAAATCAAAAAGCTAATGGTTCGCTAATCTCAATCATATTTATAATAAAGGAAG
>JBAXVH010000293.1:0-2205 GCA_037129215.1 Bacteroidota bacterium
ATTCTATCTGGAATAAAATAAAAAAGAAAGGCGTAACCTTTGAAGAGGTGTATGACCTTTTTGCCATCAGGGTAATATTGAATTCACCACCGGAAAGAGAGAAGGAAGATTGCTGGAAGGTATACTCGGTAATTACCGATGAATATACACCATCTACAGAGCGTTTGCGCGACTGGCTGAGTAACCCTAAGAGTAATGGTTACGAGGCATTGCATACCACCGTAATGGGCCCTCAGGGTAAATGGGTGGAGCTGCAGATAAGAACGAAGAGAATGAACGAGATAGCGGAGAAAGGTCTTGCTGCACACTTTAAGTATAAAGAGGGTAGTAATACTGCTGATGACCGTTTTGATAAATGGTTTGGGCAGATAAGAGAGGCTCTGAGCAATAACGAATCGGACGGGATAGATTTTCTGCAGGACTTTAAGACTTCGTTCCTTGCGGAAGAGATATATGTATATACGCCAAAGGGTGATGTGAAGATGCTGCCAACCGGTAGTACAGCACTGGACTTTGCATTCTCGATTCACTCGGATGTGGGATGTAAATGTATAGGTGCTAAAGTGCAACATAAACTGGTGCCTATTAGTCATAAGCTGCGCAGCGGGGATCAGATAGAGGTGATAACGAGTGGTAAACAAAAGCCTAATGAAGACTGGCTTTCGTTTGTGGTAACTGCTAAAGCGAAGACGAAGATTAAAGATGCCCTGAAGGAGGAAAAAAGGAAGGTGGCCGATGAAGGGAAATATACCTTGCAGCGTAAGCTGGATAATATGGGGGCGGCCTATACTCCGGGTAATATAGATGAGGTGGTAAGCTTTTATAAACTGAATTCTCACCTGGAATTATTCTATAGAATAGCGATCAAAAATATTGACCTTAGAGAGCTGAAAGAGTTTCATGTATCTGGGGATAGACTGGAACAACCGAAACCTAAAGTGGTTACGGTAATTGAACAACATTCTGACCAGCATTTACAGAAACATATCTCGAAAAAGGATTCTGAACTGATCATATTTGGGGAGAGTAGTGATAAGATAAAATACTCTCTTGCACAATGCTGTAACCCAATACCCGGTGATGATGTATTTGGATTTGTAAGCAGTGGTAAGGGATTGATAATACATAGAACCAGCTGTCCGAATGCACCTCAGATGATGGCGAACTATGAACATAGAATAGTGAAGACCAAGTGGGCTAAGAATAAGGACATCTCCTTTATGACAGGTCTTAAAATAGAGGGGCTGGATGATGTGGGTATTATTAATAAAATTACGAATGTTATCAGTGGTCAGATGATGATAAATATTGCTGCGATGACCATTGAATCGACTCAGGGTGTGTTTAAAGGAAACATCAAAATATTTGTCCACGATAAGGAGGAACTGGAAGAACTACTGACACATCTGAAGGAGATAAAAGGGGTGAATAGTATTACGAGGTATGAGCCGGATAGTGAAGGATAATTGAAAACAATCAATTATCCATTATCAATCATCCATTATCAATTATCCATTAATTAAAGTCCTTTCAAAGCTTCTTCTTTCTCCATTACTTCTTCAAACAATTTCTCATATTGCTTGTCCAGGTCAGCAATTGTTTTTAATACTGCCTGATAGGCTTTTTCTGTTTCTGCAAATTTTGCCTGATTAGAATAGATATCTGGATTTCCCAGATCAATTTCTATCTGTTGTTTATTGGAATTGTTCTTATTTAAATCATCTTCCATACGAGACAATTTCTTTTGAAGATTCAATAAATCACGCTTCATATCTTTAACCTGATTTGCATCGTAGCTAGATTTTGTTTCTTTAACTTCTGTTACAACAGGTTTAACAGGTTCTTGCTTTTTGCTATTGTCTTTTGGGCCTTTCTGGCTATCCATTCTTTTCTTCCACTCTATATATTCTGTATACCCTCCCTTAAACTCTTTTATTTCATGATCAACAATCTCCCATATTTTAGTGGCTGTTTTGGATATAAAGAAACGATCGTGACTTACCAGTAAATAACTTCCTTCATATTTGTTTAATGCTTCTGCTAAAAGTTCTACAGAGTGCATATCCAGGTGGTTGGTAGGTTCATCCAATAGCATGAAGTTACTTTTGCCTGCAATAACTTTTGCCAATGCTACTCTTGCTTTTTCACCACCACTTAATACTTTTATCTTCTTATATACATCATTGCAACCAAAAAGAAATCCGC
>JBAXVH010000294.1:0-2201 GCA_037129215.1 Bacteroidota bacterium
CCACCACTTAAGGTAGAGGGTTTGTGTTGCATTCTATCTCCAAGGCCCAGTCTTTCCAGTAGTTCAGTGGCTCTATCTAAAGATTGTTTTTTAGATGTACCTGCAATCCAAGCTGGTATACATACGTTTTCAATAGCCGTAAATTCGGGTAATAAATGATGGAACTGAAAGATAAATCCAATGTGTTTATTCCTGAATTTTGATAGTGCTTTATTGCTCAGTTTATTCAGGATAGTATTGTTCAATATTATATCGCCACTATCTGGTTTATCCAATGTACCCAGTATATGCAGCAAAGTACTTTTACCTGCTCCCGAAGATCCTACTATAGCTACAATTTCACCTTTATCCATACTAAGGTTTACAGCTTTTACTACCTTAAGGCTGCTGTAGTTTTTAGTAATATTTACCGCTTTCAACATAGATTTATAATTTGTATTGCCCGATTCTATCGTACAATAGTACTTTCTTTAAATTAATTAATTAACAACTCTAACCAGTCACTTCCATGAATTAACTGGTTTGTCTTTCCATAAGACCCAGTAAACAAAGGGATTACAGCAATAAAGTACGGTTAAAGTTATTAATATTTTACGCTACAAATTAACAGCTTATGCAACTTATAAATAGTAGATTTGGAAAATTCGTTTATACGGTTACTTTTGCACAAAATTACAGGGTATGTTCTGGACATTAGAGTTAGCAAGTTACTTAGAAGAGGCTCCTTGGCCTGCCACCAAAGATGAGCTTATCGACTACTCTATTCGTAGTGGTGCACCTTTGGAGGTGATCGAAAATCTTCAGGAACTGGACGACGAAGGCGAAATATACGAAAGCATCGAAGATATTTGGCCGGATTATCCAAGTCAGGATGACTTCATGTTTAATGAAGACGAATACTAAAATCGATCTATTCTAAGTTAAAAAGAGTAAATACAAGCGCACTTAAAATAAGGTGCGCTTTTTTATTTTTGGGGGGAGACAAAAGTGAGGAGATAGAATAATACAAAAGGCAGTTGAATAGTATTAGTATTTATTCAAACATTAGCTAATTACTCCCCATGCTTCACTTCCCCGCTTCCCGATACAGAACTATTTACCGTAGGATGTCCAAAATATTCTATATCACCACTACCGCTGATATGCGCTTCCAGAGTACCGGTAGCAAATACAGAAGCATCGCCACTACCCGAAATACTGCAGTTTACATTTGTTGCTTTTACTTCAGAAAATTTCATATCCCCCGATCCGGAAATATGCAAGGTAACTTCGTTAGCCGTTCCTTTAAACTGTATGTCGCCAGAACCCGTAATAGAAGCATTTAATTTGTTCAGCTGACAAGGTTGTTCAGCTTCAATAGCGCCACTACCAGTTACACTGATTTTGTTAAGTTCATTAAATGGATCTTTTAAAACTATATTACCACTACCCGATATGTGTAGAATATGTAATGCATTTGGGGTGTGAATAATCACCTTTGAATGAGAGTTGGAGATATAAATATTCTCAGGATCATTTTTAATTATCAATCGGTTTCCTTCCACCGAAACCTGTGTGTATTTAATTATGTTTTCGTAGTCGCTTACTTCTACAGAAAGTTCGTTGCCTTTATTTATTTCCACATCGCTGTTATTGGCAACTTCTATCTCGTCGAACTTACTAAACGTACGCGACTTGCTGATGATACTACCAGTACCGGTTATATGTTTTCCAAACACAAAATCGCCATCTTCACAACCAGATAATACAAATGAATTAATAGATAGAAATAAGCCAAGATAAATGTATTTCATACAGTGTTAGTTTAAAATTATTGCCCTAAAAGTATTCATAATTATAATTCAAAGGTTTAGGTATTTATTTATAAGGCAAAATTTGGAAGATAAAAGGATAGGGCTCTTTAGCAGCTTTTAATTCGTTGTGTCAATTTTTAAATTAATAGAATGGGAAAAGTCTTTATTTCAAACCAAATTTTGCAATAACAGATTAAGCCCATATAAAACTATATATGGTTTGTAAATTTTTGCTGATAAGAACAGCCTTTCATGATGCTTCTTCAAAAGCAGTCACATTTTTATGGTTGGTATTCTTACTTATGGGCTTTCTATATGTACTGATTCGTAAGTATTTTCCCTGATTGTAAATACAAATTGAAATTTATTTTTCAACCCCACAACCTAGACTACCATTAACTATGGTAC
>JBAXVH010000295.1:0-2201 GCA_037129215.1 Bacteroidota bacterium
TACTATAGCTGAACCTTATGTGGGGTTGCGGGAAAACTATTATGCCTGGGAATGGGGAAATGCATTGTTTGTAGTAATTGATCCTTACTGGTACACAAAAATATCGAATAGAGCAGGATGGGGATGGACGCTGGGTACGGCACAGTATAACTGGTTTAAGAGTACCATTGTTAATAGTACGGCAAAGTTCAAGTTTGTATTCTGTCATCAGCTGGTTGGTGGAAATGGCAATGATGGAAGAGGTGGAACCGAGTGGGTAGATTTTTATGAGATGGGGGGTAAAAACACAGACTCTACTTATGGATTTAATACCTATCGTCCGGGATGGGGAGATCCTATACATGGTATTTTGAAGAATAATAACGGATCGATTTATTTTCATGGTCACGACCATTTTTATGGTAAGCAAGACAAGGATTGTATTGTATATCAGGAAGTGCCGCAACCCTCGGCAAAGAACATTAAAAACAATCTTGCAGCACAATGGGGATATTATACAGGTGTATTTTTTCCAAGCAGAGGATACCTTTTGGTTACAGTAGATAATGACAGTGCCAAAGTAGATTATATTAAGACATACATAGGAAATGAAGTGAATGCTACACAGGTAAATGGCAGTGTAGGGTATAGTTATAAAATAGGTAACTGCAAATCAAATTTACCGATTAGTCTTACCTCGTTTAGTGGGTATAAAGAATTGTTCAATAGTTTATTGAAATGGACTTCATCGACAGAAATAAATACCAATTATTTTGATATTGAAAGAAGTGTGGATGGGGTAGAATTTGCTAAGATTGGTGAAGTGAAAGCAATGGGAAATAGTGCCGCTACTATTAATTATTCTTTTATAGACAAAAGCCCTGTTTATGGAATAAATTATTACCGTTTGAAAGAGTGGGATGCTGATGGAAAATTCAATATATCGAATATCATCAGCATAGATCATCAGCAGAAGAATACTGAAGTAGTTGTGTATCCTAATCCTGCCAGTAAACAGTTAAATGTACTATTTAAAAACAATGACCAGCAACATTTAATAAAATTGATAAACATAAGCGGGCAACAACTTGCAGCAACCAGTTTTAATACAATAGATATACAGAAAATACCAAGTGGAGTATATATTGTAAGGATTGAAACAAAGGCAGGTATCTGTAACCAGAAAGTATTGATTGAAAATAATCATTAAACTGATTAACATAAAACAGAGGAAAGTAAAGAGGAATTCGTCATATTAAATACCATATAAATTGTTTTCATTATGAAACAGATTTTATTTAAAAAAAGTATCACATTAATAGTAGTATTACTATTATCTTTTACCGTAAAGTATGAAGTAAACGCTCAGGTTTTCAATATTAATCAAACCATTTCTGATGGTGCACAGTTGAACACTTTGTCGTTTGATGGAATGGCATTTCTGTCGGGTAATTTTTGTGGATGTTCTTTTATACCACCGGGGAAAGTAGCAGATTATTTTGGCTTTCAGTATGTTCGGGATAATGATATAACCGGCATGGGACACACAACTGATTTCAATACTGTTATTGCTAATAATCTGATGTTTGTGCTGGATAGTTCTCAAAAGGCAGATATGATAGCACTGGCAAAAGCGCAGGTATCGAATATCAATTTATATGGCACTAAAAGGTTCCCTATTATCAGTGCCTTTTTAAAAGTCAGAGATCAGCCAGGTAATTATTCTCTATATAAAGACACTGTACTTGCTCGTTCTGCAGATCTGTATCGTCTGGATGCAACTATAAGTATACAAAGAGCACAATTATATTCAAAGATTATAAAAGCTCTAACTGTACAACAAAGACATTATCTGGATAGTGTGAAAGTGCTTGGAATGGCTAATATGCCTGCATTACCTGATCAGATAGATAAAAGACCTTTGAATAATAATCAGTTTGTAGGGGTGATGTCGATAGCTGGAGATATATATTCATGGTATGTAGGCAGTGTACCTGCTGATGTATATTTCTGTCCGGAAAGACAAGGTAATTATTTTGGAAGTTTTTATATTAAAGATGCACCTGCTATGGGGGTACATGGCTACTCGATAGATACCAGTCTTACCCAAAGTGGAGGTACTAAATTTTTAGCTATTCTAAATCCAACACAGAAGAAATTAATTACCAGTTTAGTAGATAGTCAGCGTACTGATTTATATACTATTGTAAGTATCAGGGATT
>JBAXVH010000296.1:0-2189 GCA_037129215.1 Bacteroidota bacterium
TTTTGCTCTTGCTTCGTCGGCTATACCAAATATTACACAAAGAGCTTCTCCCAATGCTTCGGAGCGGGGCGATACTATCTTATAGTTTCTACCATATAAGTACTGTCCGTAATACTTTTTCTCTGGTAGCCATAAGTAGGTATTAATACCTTTCTTAATTCTTTCTGCTATAGCAGTATGTTTCGTTGCCACATCCTGATGCTTTAGTATGGCAGCCATTTTAGCAAGCACTTTGTTAGCCTGAAAATGTACCGCATTAGTCCCTAAGTTTTCGCTCTCATAAATATCGGCAGGCTGCATCCATTTAGGGTATGTCTGTTCTCTCCAGTCCAGAAAGCTCGATTCACCTCTTACCAGTCCAGTTGCATTATCGTAGGCATTCAGCTCATCATCATTCACCGAGTTTAAGACTATTTCGTATGCCTGCTTCAACCAGTTTTTATCACCCGTTGCAACATATATTTCCCATGCAGCTACCGCCCATATCATTCTATCGGTACTTACCGGCCATGCACCACCCGTACCCGTATCCTGAACAATCTTTTTCTTCTTATTTACCTTTCTTAGCAAGCTATACTTTGCTACCAGTGGTTGCAAGTGCGCCATAGAAAGTATAATGCTATAACTAATATCTCTTGTCCATACACCACCCCATTCTTTTCCGGTTCTAAAAGTACTGTCTTTCTCTATCGCCTTCAGCATTTCTTCCAGCGACATATTATACAATGCATCTGCAATTGGATAACCAGAACTGTACTGGGGATAAGGTGAAATATCTTTTTGTAAGGTCCATTCTGCATCGGTTTTCTGCTCATCCGTTTGCTTGTTGAGGACTAATTTTATTTCGTATACACCATCACCATCCTCGTCTTTCAACTCTTTTTCTTTGCGGGTAAGCAGGTTATCGAAATCCCAGGACAGTGGACTTGTGCCGCCTGCAATAAACACGCCTTTAAAGTCTTCTTTATATACTTTATCGCCATTAACACTCGTGTAAAAACCCTTCTCTTTAAACTGTTTTAGTACCTCTCTGAAATCAAGTTTAATAGTCAGCTCCGAATTGGGCTGTAAGTACTTTGTATCGGCAGAAGCCTGCTTTAGTTGTTCGCCAAATTTTATGATTGGAGTACTCGCTTTACCCTCGGTAGTAACCACAGTAAACTGATGGTTCATACCCATCAGCATTTCATTATCACGACCATTAATAGCAAACTTAAATTCAATAGTGGCCGACTGAAACAGATTGGCAGGACTCTGATAATTGCTTACTATATGGGTAGGCGACAATGCAGTAGCTTCGTATTTTCCCTGTACTACTTTATCTTTTTTGATACTAAAAGCAGGAGATTGATATACAGGCTGCGCTATACCAATAGTATAACAGACAAGCCCTACAAATGCAAAGTATATTTTATTCATAGTGGAGCAAATTTAAAAGATATATGTTGAAGGCATAAAAAAAGCACCACTCTTTAGGGAGTAGTGCTTTTGAGTATTATTCAATTTATTAATTTTAGTGTTTCAACAACATGGTAATGATCAGACCAACAATAGTAAGATACAAAGGGATAAACAATCCTACCATCCATTTCAGTATTTCACTTTTTAAATTTGAAATATCAAGCTTTAGTAAGGAGATATCTTCTTT
Organism: Bacteroidota bacterium; assembly: GCA_037129215.1. Taxonomy (GTDB): domain Bacteria; phylum Bacteroidota; class Bacteroidia; order Chitinophagales; family Chitinophagaceae; genus CANFLJ01. The sequence goes on from JBAXVH010000296.1 coordinate 1,649, forward strand.
TGTAGCCAATACCTTTAAATTAACTTCGTTATTGTCTTTGATTTTGCCGTCCACAAAAGACACTAAGGCTTCTGCCTCTTGCTCTCCTAACTTCTGACGGAGAATTTGAAATAATTGTATGTCTGTTGTAGTGATAACCATAAAATCATGTTTTACTAACAATGCAAATGTATGTGATTGACATTTGGTAATTGTATTTAATATCCTACCCTCTATTTCAGAATCATTAATGGCTGACTATATACTTCTCCTTTTGCAGTAAATAGCACCAGTAGGTACTTTCCATCGGCAATTCCCTGTACATTTATTAATTGATTGCCATTCCGAGGAACATAGGTTTTAATCTTCCTTCCATACAAATCGTATAGTTCCATTGTTTTCACTTCTGCAGTTTCCAACCCTATATTGATAGTTGCATTTTCCTTTGCCGGATTAGCAATTACCTTCAATGGGTTTAAGGAAACCATTTTTACAAATAGTATTTTAGAGTAAGAATACTTGCCATCATTATCCACTTGTTTTATTCTATACTGATTAATGT
>JBAXVH010000297.1:0-2187 GCA_037129215.1 Bacteroidota bacterium
TTCTTAAGGAATTAAAGCTAAATAATCATAAGGCTTGGTTTGACGAAAATAGAAAGCGTTATGAATATGCAAAAGAGGATTATTTGAATCTTGTTAAGGAAATCATTGAAGGAGTAGGTGAGAACGACCCTTCAATTGCCCTTTTGCAACCCAAAGAATGTGTTTTTCGGATAAATAGGGATGTTCGTTTTAGTAAGGATAAGAGTCCTTATAAGACAAATATGGGTGCGGGATTTAGTAAAGGAGGGAAAAAATCCTTATTGTCAGGTTATTACTTTCATTGCGAACCAGGAACAAGTTTTATAGGTGGAGGAATATGGATGCCGCCTGCTCCTGAATTAAAAAAAGTTCGTCAGGAGATTGACTATAACTACTTTGCTTTTCAGGAAATCATCAATAACCCGATATTTAAAAACCAATATGGCGATTTGGAGAGAAGTGCTGAAACACTATTGTCTAGACCCCCAAAAGGATATGATGAAGAAAACCCTGCTATAGACTATTTGAAATTGAAAAGCTTTATCGCAAGTACATCAATTAAAGATGAGGAGTTGACAAACAAAGAATTGGTTTCAAAAATAGTGACTGCATTTGCCGCTTTACAACCCTTGATTTATTTTATCAATCAGGCTTTAGAGTTGTAAGTTGACAATAATATGGTTTAAGTTTTAGAAAATTTGATATTTGGACATAAAAAAAGACCGTGATAATTAAATCACGGTCTTTTTTGTTGGGTTACCAGGATTCGAACCTAGACAGACAGAACCAAAAACTGTAGTGCTACCATTACACAATAACCCAATCCTTTATTAACGGGTTGCAAAAATAATGGTACAGGTTATTCCAACCAAATTGTTTTTTAAATTTCTTTGAATTAATAGTCCATAATTTTGGCAAACTCTTTATCAGTAAGCGTTACAGAACATTAATTCTTTCTCACGACCCACTTAATCATCTCTTTCCAGGTTATTTTTTTGCCATACATCAGTATACCAGTACGGTATATCTTGCCTGCAACCCATGTAGTTCCCAGAAATCCTGCAATAAGTAAAATGGCACTTAATGCAAGCTGCCAGTAAGGGACGGTATCAGGAACGCCATAGGCAATTCTGGCCATCATTACTATAGGAGAAGTTAGCGGAAATAAACTTCCAAACACTGCCAGTCCACTGGTTGGTTCGTTTACTGCTTTAGTCATTATAACTATGGCAAATATGATGGGCATCATAATAGGCAACATTAAACTTTGTGCATCCTGCGGATCTTCGTTTACGGCGCTACCAACTGCAGCAAATAAGGACGAATATAATAAATATCCACCAAGGAAATAAAACACAAAGCAGCCTATTATCATAGGAATATTAACCTGTTTTAATCCTTCCATAATAGCCCCTACTCCACCATTATCCTGTATAGCTTTAGCTGCTTGTACACCAGCTGGTTGTACAGCAACCTGTGAAGCATGATGCATCAGTTCTGGGAATAATATAGGTAATAATATCATTTGTAGCCCAATTACCAGGACTATCCATATAATAAACTGCAGAATACCCACTGCACCTATACCAGTAATCTTTCCCATCATCAACTGGAATGGTTTTACACTACTTACTATCACTTCTGCTATCCTGCTGGTTTTTTCTTCCATCACCCCTCTCATTACCATACTACCATAAATGAATAGTAACATATAAATAAGCATGGCTGAGGCAAAACCTACTCCATAACTAATGCCTACTTTGGTGGCTGTATCTTCTTGTCCGCTAATGTTGGCAAACTTTATTTTATTGCCATTCTGTATACTGTCCAGCTCGCTCTTGGATACATTTAGTGCTAATAGTCTTTGTTCTTCTAATATCTTCTCGAACTTACCTTGTATCTTTTCTCTGGTCATGATGCCTAAAGACTTACCAGAACTAAGTTGCAAGGTATCTTTCCCATTTGGATTAAAGTTTTGGGGAATAACAAGGTAACCATCAAACTTCTTTAAATCAACCAACTCATTCAGTTGTGGAGTGGTAATAGAAGTGCCTACCAGCTTGTATTCTATTTCATCGTCCTGCTGAAACTTACCGTTGAATATATTAGCTTTATCTACAATGGCAATCTTAGTATTGTTGCCCGTCTTTACCTGAAAATAAATCATCAGGGCATAAAACCCGAAGATTAATAAAGGCAATAGAATGG
>JBAXVH010000298.1:0-2187 GCA_037129215.1 Bacteroidota bacterium
GTGGGAGACATTGAATAAGGTTAAGTAAGGTTTTAGGTAGTAAGTTATAAGTTGTAAGTGTTTAATAATTTAAACCTATAAGGTTTTAAAAAACTTATAGGTTGTTTGTACAAGTTTAAAAGCTAATGTGAAATGAACCTGATTGAAAGAGATAAAAAAGTTATCTGGCATCCATTCACACCACAGAAGAATATGCCCCTTCCTGTTGGCATTACCCATGCTAAAAACACCTTACTATACGATGAAGAAGGCAAAGAATATATAGATGCTATCAGCAGCTGGTGGGTAACTATTCATGGTCATGCAAATGAATATATTGCTCAGCGTCTTTATCAACAGGCTTTACAACTGGAGCAGGTAATATTTGCCGGATTTACCCATGAACCTGCAGTGGCACTTGCTGAACAACTGTTACCTATACTTCCCGGAGAATTTGCGAGAATCTTTTATAGCGATAATGGCAGTACTTCTACTGAAGTAGCCATTAAAATGTCGTTGCAATACTGGTGGAATAAATATGATTATGCTATTCAAAGCGTAAATCCACTCCATACAAAAAGAACAACGATACTTGCTTTTAACAATGCATATCATGGTGATACTTTTGGTGCTATGAGTGTAAGTGACCGCAGTGTATTTACAAAACCTTTTCAGGGATTATTGTTTGATGTACTTTTTATTGATACCCCAAACAAGGATAATATTCATCAGTTAAAACATACTATTGCAGCACATAAAGATCATCTGGCTGCTTTTATATACGAGCCTCTGGTACAGGGAGCAGGCGGACTGATTATGTATGACTCTTCTCTGATGGATGAATTACTCAACACCTGCAAAGAGCATCATATTATTTGCATAGCAGATGAAGTAATGACAGGCTTTGGAAGGACCGGAAAACTATTTGCCAGCAATTATCTGCAAAACAAACCCGATATTATTTGCTTAAGTAAAGGACTTACCGGTGGCACATTACCACTTGGTGTAACTGCCTGTACAACAGAAATTTACAATGCTTATTTATCGGATGATAAATTAAAAACATTCTTTCATGGTCACTCCTTTACAGCAAATCCATTAAGCTGTACTGCTGCACTTGCCAGTCTGGAATTGTTGCTAAAAGATGATAAACAGGTTGCTATGAAAAACATAGGTAGCAATCATCTTGCCTTTGCGGCACATTTGAAGACCTATACGCCAAAGATTAAAAATATCCGTTGTCTTGGCACCATCCTTGCATTTGAAATAAATGAAGGCAACGATGAATACCTGAATGATATAGCACAGAAAGTAACCACCTACTGCATGGAGCGGGGAGTGTATTTACGCCCACTTGGCAACACAGTTTATCTGATGCCTCCATACTGTATAACCAAGGATGAACTACAAACAGTGTACTCTGTTCTGGAAAGTTTATTGCAACAGCTATAACCGTACAATTTAGCGGTACTATTTTTCGTTATAATAGCGAAAATCAGGCTTAATATTCTGATCAGCTTTTCTATGCGCATAAATATCTACATTATTTACTGCCGGGAAAGGAAAATAAAGAGTATAAATCCCTGACATTAATGTCCGATTGAAGTAATGTAAAATGATATTAAAAACAAAAATATATCAATGCCTTTTCCCAGCATCACTATTAAAAGTGGTTTGCATTTTCATCTTCTTATTTATAACAATCTGCCTGTCTACCCTACCAGCAACAGCAAATACTTTATATTCAACTACTAAAAAGGACAGTACTAAAGAATCGGTTAAGGTTTAAGTAATTGCAGGTAATAAAGATTGCATTTTTAATAGAAAATATATTCGGTATAAAATTGATATCACCAATACCTATAAAACTGCTCAGGAAGGTACTGTAGTTTATGAAGTAAGGAACGACCGGAATAAACAGCTATTTGGTGGTGTGTTTAATGTACATGTAAATGCGAAGGGTATACTGAGTATTCCTATAAAGTTTACCGTTAACGCACCGGGCTTTTATGAAATTTCGAGCAGGATTAATGTGACGGATTATGATGATACCATTGCAACTGTTTTTGGATATAAGCCCAAGTTAATCAGAACACCTCTTCATAAACCTGCCGATTTTGATAAGTTCTGGGAAGATGCAAAAGCAGATTTAAAGAAGGTAGAACCTAAGTATACTATTGAGTATAGTAAAACACAATCGAACAGTAC
>JBAXVH010000299.1:0-2186 GCA_037129215.1 Bacteroidota bacterium
GATAATATACTTTCAAACGGTATTCAGCTTCCTTTTTCATTCCGGGCTGCACAGCAATTTTCAATAAATCTCCCTGCTGATAAAAAAGAGTCTGTTTTGTGTCTTGTAAAAAGACAGGAACCATTACCGACCCTAATGCCTCTGTATTAACTTCAGTAGACTCCTTGCATTTCGATACCGTATTTACTACCACAGGGTCCGTTACGCAGTATGTAAAGATCTTTAACAACAACGATCAGAAACTGGTACTGAGCAACGTGCAGTTGATGGGCGGAAGTTCCTCTGTTTTTAGTATGAATGTAGACGGACTGGCAGGAACCTCTTTCTCCAATATAGAAATAGCCCCTAATGATAGCGTTTATGTTTTTATAAAAGTGAGCATTGATGCTAATAATAAACAGCTACCGTTTATTGTACAGGATAGTATACGCTTCAGCTTTAATGGCAATACCCGCTTCATTCAACTGGATGCCTATGGAAGAAATGCCATTTATCTGCGCAACAAAATAATAGCTAAGGATACTACCTTCAACGATTCTTTACCTATAGTAGTATTGGGCGGTTTATACGTATTACCCAACGTTACTTTAAATTTAAACAAAGGCACGTCTTTATACTTTCATGCTGATGCTGCTCCTCAGATATTTGGTACTTTAAAGGCAAACGGGGATAGTAATAACAGGGTTAGCTTTTTATGCGACCGTCTGGATATTCCTTATAGCAAATACCCGGGAAGCTGGCCAGGCATTTATTTTAACGACTCCAGCAAAAACAATGTGCTCACTTATACCAGTATTAAAAATGCCTACCAGGGAGTGATAGTAAACAAATCTTTAGCTCCTGCAAAACTCACACTGAATCAATGTATTATTGATAATATTTCTGCCGAAGGAATACTTGCTACCAACAGTTCGGTAAATGCTACCAATTGCCTTATTAGTAATTGTGGTACCAATGTTTCCATACATCAGGGTGGCAGTTATGCTTTTAATCAATGTACTATAGCTACATATGATAACGACTATATTTCTCACAAAACTCCGGTAGTAAGTATCAGTGATAACGATGGTACAACGGCCTCTTTATTAAACTGCACTTTCAATAATAGTATTATATATGGATCGGGTGGTTTGGTAGAAAATGAAATAGGGGTAAGCCAGAAAGGAGGGCTTAACTCACATATTTATTTCAATAACGTTTATTATAAACTTAAAAAAAGCCTGAACAGCAGTCTTGTACAGTTTAATAGTTCTGCGGAGTTTGGTGGGTCTACTCCTGCTTTTGTTTCTATAGACCTTAGCAATCATATCTACGACTTTCATATACAGGATTCTTCTGTATGTAAAGGTTTTGGAAATGCTACCAACCCGGTAAACATTGATCTGGATGGTAGAAAAAGGACCACACCTTATGATATTGGTTGCTACAACCACTAAATGTCATTTTTTTATTGGATTGCTTTACCCACCTTTGCACTTCAAAATTTAATAGATTATATATGAGCAAGAAAACTATGTTGATTATCATGGACGGATGGGGTCTTGGAAAAGACAAACATTCCGATGCCATTCAGAATGCAAAAACACCTTTCGTTTCCAGTCTTTACAATAAATATGCGCACTCTACTTTAGTTACCTGTGGCGAAGAAGTAGGATTGCCCGATGGACAGATGGGGAATAGCGAAGTTGGTCACCTGAATCTGGGTGCTGGTAGAATTGTTTATCAGGAATTACAGCGTATCAATGTGGCTATCCGTACAGGAGAGTTTGCAGCTAATGAACCCTTGCTGAAAGCAATTCGTTTTGCTAAAGAAAACGATAAACCATTACACCTGATTGGCTTAGTAAGCGATGGTGGTGTTCACTCACACACATCTCACTTAAAAGCTATTTGTGATGTAGCAAAGAAAGAAGGATTAACCAAAGTATTTATCCATGCCTTTACCGATGGTCGCGATTGTGATCCTAAGAGTGGCCTGGGTTTCCTTACTTCTCTGCAGGAACATCTGGATAAATCTGTAGGACAAATTGCTACCATTACTGGCCGCTATTATGGTATGGACAGAGATAAAAGATGGGAGCGTGTAAAGTTTGCTTACGATGCTATGACGAACGGAGAAGGAGAACTTGCCGATGATGTACTGGCAGCAGTAAAAGCATCTTATGATAATGGCGTAACTGATGAAT
>JBAXVH010000003.1:0-26590 GCA_037129215.1 Bacteroidota bacterium
ACCTAAAACGCCTTTATTATCATCAAATCGTAACGTTACATCCCTTTACTAATAATATTAATATAATTAAACGGTTTCTGATATATTAATCATAATAATTAAGAATGTATAATAATATATTTATTTTGGTAAATAATATTAAATACAATAAAGCCACTATACTTTTGCGTGTCGATCAATTCACTTCGGCAAAAATCATATTTTATGAATAAGGTTAACGACTCAGGCAATGCAGTTAATGTTTCCAATTTCAAATTATTAATAGACGTAGCTTCTTCCTACAAATTAGACTACAAACCTTCAAATCCAGCGCTCACAGTAGCAGCCCTTACTGCCAAGTGGACAACTGCCGATACTTCACAATCACTAATCAATGCTGCCAACGAAAAAGCAACTCCTTTAATTCATAATCGGGAAGCCTTATTCGCCCCTTTAAATAAAATAATCACTAGAAGTCTCAATAGCTTCAACAGTATTCAAGTTTTACCCACTACTAAAGATAGTGCTAAGTCTATAGCAGACAGTATCAGAGGCAATTCAAAGTATTTTCCAGTAGTAGTGCCGGTAAAAGTAGATCCGGTTACCAAGCTTGTTATCCCACCAGATACTATTGTTCATATCAGCACAAGCCACCAGAGCTTTGTAATGAGGGTAGATTCTTTAGATAAATATATTCAACTCGTCAAACAGGAACCTTTATACGTTCCAGCAGAGATAGATATAGCAGTCGATGGTCTTGTTACTTTATATACATCCCTTAAGGCTGCAAATCAAGGAATTGGTGCAGTTCTTACTCCTGTCGATAATGCACGTATCAATCGCAACGAAGCGCTGTACAATACCACAGATGGTATTTTCGAATTGCAGAAACTGGTAAAGAATTATGTAATCAGTCTTTACGGTGCAGGCACTGATAAAACCAGAATGGTTACCAAAATAAAATTCACAAAACACTATTAATAATAAATTAGTCATAAAGAGGGAGGGGGTTCATCATAAATTGTTCTACCCTCCCTTTTTGTATAAACCCTTAAACGTAGGCTGTTCAAAACACGACATATCCTATTTGTCAGTTTTAAGCAACCGCATAATCGCTTGCGATTCTCTCTGTTCTCTGTATTTGTATTAATTATTTACGCTGTGTAACTCCGTGCCGCTGTGGCTGTGGTTCAATGTACTTATATTTATCACAGCTCATGTAAAGCACTAAAATGCGATAGATAAAGTATCACCAATATTGAACAGCCTATCTTAAATGCGTTAAACGGTAAACGGTTTTAATCTCCCGGTTCTTTATGATATTCGCTCGATTACCCTTCATATTTCCATTCCCATCCATCATATAGCCCCGATTTTTCTTCATATTAGCTCGGGGTGTCATGATTCTTCACCGATTTTTCATCATATTTCCATTCCCATCCATCATATAACCCTGATTTTTCTTCATACTTCCAACTTCATCCATCATTCTTTATAAACCATCCATCATACACCAATGATGTTTTAAAAAACACTACAAACCATTACTAATATAACTTCGGCAAACGCTGTCTTAAGCAACAAAAACACAAACAGAAAAATACTTAACAACAATTCCAGAACTTAGTAGCATACTGTAGCAGTAGTTTACTAATAACTTAAGACCCTAAACTTATTAACTCTCCTTATCTTCGCGTATCACAAAATAAACTGTTGTAGGATGGGTGCAAAACTTTCTGCCTTCAATGCCAAAAGCAAGATTAAAGCTGCCGACTTAGACCATCGGCGGAAGATTAATTTTAATATTGGTAAATACAATGCTACCGTACCGGTGGGTAAGCAACAGTTTGTGGACATTGATTTGTCGAGCCAAAAAGCCAAGAACATTAAATGGAAGGCGATAGAGCACCTGGATACTTATCTGGAAGAATTTGAGAAAAAGATTACCGAACGTGGTGCTAATGTGCTATGGGCGCTGGACGATAAGGAAGCACTACAATTTATAAGTGATATCTGTAAAGAAAAACACTGCAAAACGGTGGTGAAAAGCAAGAGTATGGTAACGGAAGAAATACACCTGAACCACCATCTGGAGAGCATTGGGATAGAGAGTATAGAAACCGACTTGGGGGAGTATATACAACAACTGGATGGCGAAACGCCGTACCATATTGTTACGCCGGCTATGCATAAAAGCAAGGAAGATGTGGCCAATTTATTTGCCCGTAAACTAGGTGTTCCCAATGGATTGACGCCGGAAGAAATAACGCAGATTGCGCGTAAAGAACTGCGTCAGAAATTTGCTGATGCGGAAGTGGGTATTACGGGAGGCAACTTTATAATAGCCGATGTTGGGGGTATTGCCATTACGGAAAACGAAGGGAATGCAAGGCTTAGTTGCTCGATGCCGAAGACGCATATTGTAATAGTGGGAATAGAAAAGGTGATTCCTTCTATGAAAGATCTGGCACTGTTCTGGCCTATGCTTTCCACCTTTGGAACGGGGCAGAAAATTACGGTATATAATACGATTGTTACAGGGCCTCGTCAGCAAAATGAAACGGATGGTCCTACAGATATGTATGTGATATTGCTGGATAATGGCCGTACCAATTTATTGCAGAATCCTAAAACAAGAGAGTCTCTTTATTGCATTCGTTGTGGTGCCTGTCTAAATGCCTGTCCGGTATATAAAAACATTGGTGGTCACTCTTACGACACTACTTATAGTGGACCGATTGGTAGTGTGATAACACCGCATCTTAAGGGCATAAATGAGTATAATCACTTAAGCTTTGCGTCCTCGCTATGTGGGGCTTGTACAGCTGCCTGTCCGGTGAAGATTAATATACACGATATACTGCTGCACAACCGTAGAGAGGCAGTTATAAAAGGCAATAGTAAACTGAGCGAAAGACTTGCCTGGCAAATATGGAAACGTGCCTGCAATAGCCGAGGCATGTTTAATATGGGATCGTATAAAACGAAGAATTTTGTGATTAATAAACTGTTTAGCGGATGGACTTATAACCGGGCTCCTTTGCAGTTTAGTGCCAAAACTTTTAATGAGCAGTGGAAGGAAAGAAATAATAAACCTGCAGAATGATTGTACTATATACCCAACAGAAAAGTGAAAGACTGAAATATATTGTACAGACAATATTAAATCCGGACATTACAATCAGCTGCGATCTGGATTTTTATAAGGGCTATGATGGGTTGAAAATAAATTATTCTGCCAAGAGAATATTACCCGAAGAATTACATATCCGTCCATTTGGATTGATGACTGAAACGGAGATACAGCTGCACGAATGGGAGTGTATATCCTGGAATAATCTTACTGCATTTTGCATGGTTGCCGATGCTGATATTCCTTTTGATATTTTATCTGCTTCCTTTTATTTATTGTCGAGATATGAAGAATATCTGCCGCATGAGAAAGACGAATATGGACGGTATCATCATAAGAGCAGTCTGGCATTTAAGCATCACTTTTTAGATAGTCCGATTGTAAATTTATGGTGGATAGAACTGGATAAGATCTGGAAGAAAAAGCTGAAGACAACGGTATCCTTATTAAAGACAACAAGCTTTAAGTATATACCTACTTACGATATAGATGTAGTGTATCAATGTAAAGGAAATAGGCCTTCGTATAACCTGCTTAGTCTGGGTGCATCGATACTGAAATGCAGGATGGGTGATGCGAAGAATAAGCTACAATATTTTACCAAAGGGAAAGATGCTTTTGATACTTTTGGCTGGCTGGATAATGAACATAAACAGCATGGTTTGCAACCGGTTTATTTTCTGCTAACGCTGTTGCAAAAGGGGGTAAATGATAAGAACCATTATGCTAATAATGCAGCCTTACAGGAGCTTTACAAAGAGCTCTCTGAGCAGTATACTATTGGTATACATCCATCCTGGCAGAGTGGTGATATAGAACCTTTGATGGGGGAGGAAATGGAATGCCTGCAAACTATTATAGAAAAGCCAATTACACTATCCCGATTTCACTTTCTACGGTTTACGGTTCCTGAATATTACCATAAGTTGATTGGGCTGGGAATAAAGGAAGATTTTTCGATGGCGTATGGTGGTAAGAATGGATTCAGGGCTTCTTTTGCAAATCCTTTTTACTGGTACGATCTGCACCATGAAACCATTACAGATTTATTGATTCATCCATTCTCGTTTATGGAAGCAACGGCACATTTTACGGAGCATAAAACAGCCGAACAGGCCTACCATCAAATGAGCGAACAATACGACCTTGTAAAAAGTATTAATGGAGAATTTATTACCTTGTTTCACAATCATTTTTTAGTAGATGATACTGAGTGGAAACCATGGAGAAACATGTATAAAACATTTTTAAATAATAAATATTCATATTAAAAAATGAGTAAGAAAGAAACTATAGTAGCCATGATTCCGGCAAGATATGCTGCTACAAGATTTCCTGCTAAACTGATGCAGGTACTGGGTACTAAAACCGTGATAAGACATACCTATGATAATACCGTTGCTACAGGTTTATTTGATGATGTAGTAGTGGTAACGGATAGTGAAATAATATATACCGAAATAACTACGCATGGTGGTAAAGCCATCATGAGTAAGAAGGAGCATGAAAGCGGAAGTGACCGTATAGCAGAAGCTGCCGAACAACTGGATGTAGACATTATTATAAACGTACAAGGAGATGAACCTTTTGTAAAGAGAGAACCGCTTGAGAAGTTGCTGGAAGTGTTTAATGGAGAGGCGGGAAAGCAAGTACAAGTTGCATCATTAATGCAGGTATTAAAAGAAGAACAATATATACAGGACCCTAACTACGTAAAGGTTGCGGTAGATAAAAACATGAACTCTCTAATGTTTTCTCGCAGTCCAATTCCATACCATAGAGATAAAGCTGTTAGTCCGGTTTACTATGAACATATTGGAGTATATGCTTTTAGAAAAGATGCACTTATACAATTCACTAACTGGGCAATGACCCCATTGGAAGCTGCTGAGAAAATAGAATGTTTACGCTACCTTGAAAACGGTATTTTATTGAAGATGGTGGTAACGGATTATATGGGAGTGGAGATAGATACTCCGGAGGATTTAGCGTTAGCTGCGGGGTTGCTATAAATACAGAATACATTGAACCACAGCGACACTGTGACACAGAGAAACACGGAGTTTATTTTGGAGTACAGAGGAATACAAAGAGCACCGTAAGCGGTTAATTTACTTAGAATTCTTAGCAGATAATAACTGGCGCAAAAAAGGCTGACCACGAGGATCAGCCAGTAATGTTATTTTAATAAATAAAGATTAAGCAATTTGTTTTTCTTTTTGCTTTTTAATTTGATTTATTACTGCTTCTAAAGCGTTGTCGAAAGACTCTTCGAATGACTTGCTGGAAGCTTTTACAAAAAAATCATGCTTAGGAACATGAACATTAATTTCTACGATTTTGTCCTTGATAGCATGAACGATATTGTCCAGCTTAAGGTAAACGTCTACTTTAGTAATCTTGTCATGGAAGGTGTTTAGTTTTTCAATTTTCTTGTTAATGAATTCTAATAATCTTGCATCGGCATCAAAATGAACTGTCTGAATGTTTACGTTCATATAGCATAATTTAAAATGGTTAAAGAATAACAATTAATTCTTATTAATTACCGTACTAAGGTACGTAGTTTATAGATACTACCCTTTATTTATTTTAAAATTCTGAACAATAAAAAAGCTGCATAAATTTTATGCAGCTTTTTTACTAAACAAAGTTAGAAATTAGTGTTTAATAACTACTTTCTCAGTAGTTGTTTCACCTTCAACAGTTGTATTAACTATATAAGTTCCGTTTACTAAATTAGCAACAGGAATATTTATTGAGTTAGAAGCAGTATTTTGAACTCCAAATACTTTTTTACCTTCTATATTAAACATCTCTACTTTACTGATTAAACCAGAAGCATTAACTGCTACGTTGTTAGATGCAGGATTTGGAGAAACTACCAGTTTAATATTTTTCAAGTCTACACGTTGTATAGCAGAATAATCGAAATTACCGTTAGGGTAATTCATTTTTAATCTGTAATATAAAGTGTTTGCAAGAGGAAGGTTTTTATCAGAAGTAGTGTAATTAGTCTTATTTGAAGTTGCATTTACACTAGTAACTGGTTCAAAGTTAATACCATCTTTACTTCTTTGTACTTCAACAATAGTATTGTTCTCAGCAGCATTCATAGACCAGTTAAGGTTTACTACATTCTTTAAACCGATTGCATTGAATGAATTTAATTTATTAGGTAAGATAGCTGAAAGGCTCCAATTTGTAAATACTCTGAATTCATCTACAGCAGCCATTGCGGTACCAATAGATCCTTCTCTGATACAAACTGATTTAATTCTTTTTAAATCGGAAAATGCAGTATCAACAAATGTAACATCTGCTGCAGGTTCCACAGCTGGGATTGCCCCAGACATGACTATTAGTTTAATTTCATCATCCTTAGTGCCAGCAGTATTAAAAGTATATTTTACAACCACAAAATATGTTTGACCAATGTTATATTCTGTAGGAGAGAATGCTAATGGTTTAGCACCAGCAGTAATATTTGCTGCAGTAAGTTTAGCAGCAGCTCCTTTGTTGATTCCTAACTTGAATTTGCCAGCAGCAGAACCGTCAGCAATAAATAATCTTGCTCTGAAATTTGCTCCTGGGCTAGCTCCAGATAAATCGCAGAAATGGAAGAAATAGTCACAAGTTGTGTCGTTACCACCACTTGAGTCTACTCTTAATAAAAAACCTGCGTATACACTACCAACACTATCCGCTACAGCAAAACCACCATTAATATCCTGAGAACGAGTTTTGTGCTGGAAAGTAATTGAACCACCAGAACTTAAAAATGCATATCCATTATATGTTAATGATGTTGGTTGATATTGTACACATTTAGCTATAGAACCACCACCGCTATGTCTGTTCCAAGTAGGAAGACCTGTATTTGCTCCTGCCATAGAATCGCCAGCAGCTGCACTTGGGTAATTAAAACTTTCACTAAATAAAAACTGAGAATAGCTCATACCCACCACCAATAACAATGATAAAGAGAGTAATATTTTCTTCATAATAAATAATTTGCGGCAAAATTAGTTTATATCCATCATTTTAAACAGCTTCTATTCAAAATATTTCATTCAAGTAAAAAAATAGTAGCATATTTGAGCCTATATCGCCCATTTTATGCTTAGGTTGAAGTATTTTTTATTGATTTTCATTGTTACGTGTTGCAGTTTTACTAGTTCTGCCCAGCAGATAAAAGCCTTTTCTATTAAGGGATTTATTCTGGATGATAATGATTTACCCATAAGTGGAGTTTCCATTACTGTTTTAAATAAGAATACAGGAGTAGTATCAAATGATAGCGGTTATTTTAATATTAAATTTTCTGCAGCACAGTCGGTAGCACTTGTTTTTTCTCATTCTGGATATAATACTTTAAGAAAAATAATTGCTACTAAAAACAGAGTAGATTCCTTGACTATTCATCTTGAAAAAAATGTTACCAGTTTAAATGATGTAATATTAAAAGATGAAAGAGTAAGAAGAGAAGCGGGAAGGATAGAAATTAACCCAGACAGAGCGGTTGTAAATCCATCACCTATCAGTGGAATTGAAAGCTTATTAAAAATATTTGTAGGTAGTAGCAACGAACTTACTTCTCAATATTCTGTAAGAGGCGGTAGCTACGATGAAAACCTTATTTATGTTAATGATTTTGAGGTTTTTCGTCCTTACCTTATTAAGAGTGGCCAACAGGAAGGGCTTAGTTTTATCAATCCTGAATTAACTGGAAATGTAAAGTTTTATAATGGTGGTTTTCAGAGTAAGTATGGCGATAAAATGAGTAGTGTTCTGGATATAACTTATCGTAAACCAAAGCAGTTTGGAGGCTCGGCTTATCTGGGGCTTTTAGAGCAGGGATTGCATGTAGAAGGTGTATCGGATAATAAGAAATTTACTTATTTATTTGGCGTAAGAAACAGGAGTAATAAAAACCTATTGAGTAGTCAGACTACCAAAGGAAATTATATTCCTTCTTCTTCCGATTTACAATCTTTAATTACCTGGCAATGCAGTAAAAAATGGCAGCTGGAATTGTTTGCTAATTTCTCTACTTCCAAGTTCGAATTATATCCCGAAGAAGCTAAACTTACCTCCTCCGTTTTTACTCCTTTATATACCACCAATCTTGGACTTGATATCTATTTTCAGGGACAGGAGAAAGATGCTTACCAAACCAATTTTATAGGCTTTGCTGCTACCAATCAAATTACTAAAAAGCTAAAACTAAAATGGCTTATCAGTCATTTTAATAATAATGAAAGCGAGAATGTAGATATTACTGGTGCTTACCTTTTTGGTGATAGAGACTTTAATAATTCCAGCAGTACTTATGGCAGTATTGTAAATCCTTTAGGATCTGGGGCCTATCAGAATTTTTCGCGCAATACTTTAGATATCACTGTGTGGAATGCTTCTCATAAAGGCTCATTGGATTTGGGTAAACAAGTAGTATCCTGGGGAAATAGTTTTGATTACCAGACCATCAATGATAAAATAAATGAGTGGAAATATACCGATAGTGCAGGCTATTCATTACCATATTCTACCCATGATTTCAATTTTTCGGAAGTAGAAAAATCTAAGAATGATTTAAATGTGTTCCGATTGTCGGGGTATGTGCAGGATAATATACAATTTAAAGATTCGAGCGATGTAACTATGCAGGTAGGTGTTCGTTATAACTACAACAATCTGAACAAGGAGTTATTCTTTTCTCCAAGGGTAGGACTTTCTTATAAACCTAAACACTGGAAGAAAGATGTGATTATAAAAATGTCGGCTGGCATGTATTATCAACCACCTTTTTACCGTGAAATGCGTAAGAAAGATGGTACCCTTAATGAAGATTTGAAAGCACAGAAAAGCTGGCAGCTAAGTGGCGGTTTTGATTATAATTTTAAATTAAATAATCGACCTGCGAGGCTAAGTACAGAGCTGTATTATAAGAATCAGTGGGACGTGGTACCTTATGATGTAAACAATGTAAGCTTGCAATATTTTGGAACCAATTCGGCCAAAGCATATGCAGCTGGTTTTGAAACAAGGCTTTATACTGAACTGGTAAAAGATGCCGAAAGCTGGGTAAGTTTTGGGGTGATGAATACCATGGAAAAGCTTGACAACTTTTATTACTACAAATACTATAATAAGGAGCATGAAGAAATTACTTCTACTACAAAAGATAATGTGGTAGCAGATAGTTCAAAAAACAATGTAGGATGGATAAGACGACCTACTGATCGTAGGCTTACACTGGGTTTGTTTTTACAGGATTATTTAAATACCAACAAGAATTTTAAAGTTTATTTCAACACATTGTATGGTAGCAATATGCCGTATAATGTACCTGAAAGACCTAAGTATAGAAACGCCCTTGTAATAGAGCCTTATATAAGAGTGGATATTGGGTTTAGTGCTTTATTACTCGATAAAGAAACCGGGCCACACAGAAGTCATTCACCGTTTAAAAACTTCGAAAGTATCTGGGCGAGTCTAGAGGTATTCAACCTTATAGATCGTCAGAATACTATTAGTTATATGATGATAAAAGATTTCCAGAACAATACTTTTGCAATGCCTAACAGGCTAACACCAAGAATGTTGAATCTGAAGCTGGTGGTGAGGTGGTAAAATGCAAATTTCTTAAAGTAGTTCTATACAATACTAATAAGGTTAATAGTTCTGAAATTTAATCAACTACTATTTATTCAAATAATATCTGACTGGAGATTATTTAATAGAAAACAGGATTCTAATAAATAATTACAACAAAAATTAATAGAACCCCAATCACTGTATTTATCTAAATTAATTTAATAGTTCGCAGGGCTTAATACCGGTCTGCTTTTTAAAGGCAGTGGAGAAGTGGGCTATTGAAGAATACCCCAGAGCTACCGACGCTTCTGTTACCGACAACCCTTTCTCGTGTAATAAATACTTGGCATGCTCCATGCGTTGTTGCTGATAAAATTCGAAGATGGTCATACCAAAAATTTCTTTAAATCCTTTCTTCAGATAGCACTCATTGATAGCTACCTTACGACTCAATTCCTTGATGGTAATTGGATTTCCTATTCTTTGTAATAATATATCGCGGGCAGAATAAATTCTTTCTTTACCATAATCATCGGAGAGAAATTTACACTCAAATACCTCGCTCTTTTCGTTTACAATACAGCCCACACTTTGCAGTAATAACTCCTGAATTCTTGCATTGATAAAGATATTCTGCATGGCTCCGGTGTAGCTATTATTTAGCAGATCGTCGAGAATATTTCTTTTCTTCTGACAGATAGTAAAGACCTTAGAAAAAGATTCGGTATGTTTAAAAGCCAACACTTCATCTTTTAAAGAAGTAGTTTCTATGTGATCGGTAAACTGTTTTAGAAAGGCAGCCGTAAAATGAATCAAAAATACATCTACGGTATGGTGTTGTCCATTGCAATTGGCAGTAGGTAGCTGATTGCAGGTACCACAAGGTTTATCTTCACAAATCTTATTGCCTGTAGTGCAGAACTTTAGTTTTAAATAATTTTCTTTCGATCCTTTTCCTTCGTAATGGTATTCCAGCATACCCGTATCATCGGCTACCCATGGATGGCGGGCAAAGTACCTGCGAATATCATATAATACTGATCCGGGAATATTCTGTTGTTTGCTATACAACAGATCGAAAGATATTTCTTCCGCATCTCTATACGCTGTTTTTAATATTTCCTGTGCATTTAGCATAGTGCAAAATTATGTAGGTTTACATTTTTATCACGTTAATGTGTGATGAATGACAAACTGCAAACGTTTCCACCCCTACTTTTTACAAGGGAATGACAATGGAATACAAATTAGCTAATCTGATAATGTGCTGATGTGCTAATGAATACAAATACAAGGAGATAGGAGGTAGGAGTCAGGGAAATGCAAAATTCAATGCAAATTAGCTAATTTGATAATTATTCTAAAAGGACAAAAACATTTATAGTGTCATTTTACAACAGCTGTTGAATGTAGTTTTTCGTTTTTTAGTCTTTAGTTTTTTGTAATCATAAGCACAGTAGCAAATCAGCTAATTTGTTTTGGTATTCTTTTTACTTTTTATTTTTTACTTTTTACTTTGATTATGGCAGGCCTTTGGCCCCCGCTATCATTCCAATCTTTTGCTGCGCTACATTACTCCCCTTTAAAGGATGGTGGTGGGCGCAGCAAAAGGATTTTCCCTTCTATCGGTTTTGCAATCCAAATACTTCGCTCCACCCGTCAGTACGCCCCTTAACAATCTGA
Source organism: Bacteroidota bacterium (assembly GCA_037129215.1). Taxonomy (GTDB): domain Bacteria; phylum Bacteroidota; class Bacteroidia; order Chitinophagales; family Chitinophagaceae; genus CANFLJ01. Next base: position 11,393 of record JBAXVH010000003.1, read on the forward strand.
AATATTAAACTACTAAATGGGGCGTCAGACAGGTAACCCCCAGCTCTGAAAGAGCGCCATACACTAGCATAGGGTGAAGCCCTATGAAACAAAAGATGATATGATAACTAAAGGTCTGAAAAGCCGAAATACCTTGTCGCCTTTCCGTCATTCCGCGCGTAGCAAAGCAATCACAGTCTAGAAATAAATACCTTTTTCTTATAAAAACATCTTCTATATTCATAAAATCCCTTGTATTTCTCCCAGTTGCAGAGAAATGCCTTTATTATTACGTAGAAATCTTATTCCCTTTGTCCTTTTGTAATATTAATTCACTATCTACAAATTAAATCTTGATATAAAATTTTGCCCCTCTATAAATTTTCTGTCATCAACTAAATCTATAGGTAAATATTCATTTTTATTATTTAGAAGAATTGCAAAAACAGAATAATTTTTATTGTTATTTTCTACAGACCCATATCTTAAATGAATATCATTAAAATAACCTTGTTCAAATAATTGAAAAGCAGATTTAAACTCGTCTGTAGGAAAAACGAAAACTAATTTATAAGTTAAATCGCTTCCAATATTTCTACGCGTATCTATAAATGTTTGGTACGCTTCATTTATTTCTTTAGCTTTTTTGTATGTTAATTTTGCCATACTAAAAATTAAATAATTTACAGTTTATTCAATAATTCAAATGCTTCTATAACAGTTCTTATTTCTTTTATTTCTCTATTTGAAAGGCTATAATCTACAGCCCTTCCATTTGCAAGATAGAATCTAATATCACACTTGTTGTTAGTGCATATACTTTTCAATAATTTATAATGAAAACTTGTATTAGTTCGGTCAATAGTTATTTGGGTTGTTACATTCTGAAATGGAGTCCCCTTCAACTCTATAGGGTCACCGCCTGCATTAATTAATATTCTTGTTATATAAGAAGGAATTACATTAGCACCAGGAATATGATATACTGACATTCTTAATAAATATTCATCATTACTTTTAAGTAAGCTTGCCATCAGTCCTTCTCCATATAGATTATCATATGAAGTCCTTTTATCATAAAAAAATGTTTTATTAGTAATTTTATCTGTCCTAACTTTCATTTTTTTAAACATCTCATTAATTGCTAATTCTCGTTGACTGTCATTTTGCTTAACAGGTTCAACTATATTTGTTGGTGTCGGCTCAGACTTTACTTGAGTTTGTTCCTGTTTTTTAGGAACATCATCATGTTTTATTCCCAAACAATTATCTTTTAGCAATACGACACTTTTAAATTCATCACTTTTCACCACTTCATCTGCTGCCATTTTTTCATTCATGTCTACGCTCTTGAGAGCAGCATTATTAGTTGTATTAACTGCAATTTTTAATAGTTTACAATTGTCTTTCCCTAAAGTTTTAATTTTATTTAAGGCATAATAGTATTTAGATTTATTCACTTCAAAAGGAACAGGATTATCTCTACCCACTGTATAATTTAATACACCTACACTTCTAATAAAATACCAAGTAGATAGTTCATCAAAATCTGAATTGTTTCTTTCTAAATAATCAATATCAAATATAATTATACCTTTTACAAAAGTTGTTTTTATTGCTCCATTACTATTAAATCTACCATAATAGATTTTTTTTAGTTTAGGTTCTTCATTTTGCAATTGTTTTATTGTTGCAAATAATAAAGGATATTTATCTACAATACTTTGTTCAGGCAAATTCTCAGAAGACTTTGCTATTAATTCCTGAACTGTTGGAGTTTGTGCTTTTACACTTAATGTTATTAAGCAGAATAATGCTATTATTATCTTTTTCATTGTTTTGATTTTTGTCATTTTAAAAACTTCTTATTGCTCTAACTCTACAATTATTTCTAGCTTTATCATGACCAGTTTGAGTTCCATCTGTAAAATTCTGAGCCCATGCAGCAGAAATAGTACTATTTCCCCAATCAGAAGAACTCCAATAGTAAGTATTATAAAATCCTCCAACAGTGTTCCATTGTATATATAATTGATTCAACTCGTCTTTACTTGGCAGATACCAATCAGAATAACCATTAATGTTTAAATTACTGCATAAACTTGCTGCATAATTTCCTGTTCCTTGAAAACCAATTATTATTGAGGTATTAGAATTACCACTGCCTATTGAATTACTAAGGTTACTAGATGTTAAAAATGTTCCATTATACCAGGAAATTGCAGTACTTTGGTCAGATGTAGCGGCTATTAATCCATGTAGCCCTGTTTGATCAATATAAAAAATGATCCCACCTCCATAATTTTGACCAACTGAGAATGGAGACACAGTATTTATATTAACAGAAGCAGTCGAAGAACCACTAGAACTAGTAGCTGTTAATGTAGCTGTAAAAGATCCTACTGTAGCATACACATGTGTAGGGTTTGCAATAAAAGAAGTTGAACCATCTCCAAAATCCCAAGAATAAATTGCCGCATCCGCATTTGTTGAAGTGTTTTTAAATACTACAGTTGAAGGTGCATTAGTATTTGAAGTTTGCCATGTAAAACTTGCTATTGGGACTGGTACTGTATTTTTACTACATCCAAATAACAAAATTGAAGAAGTTAGGAACAATAAAAAAGCATTTTTCATTATTTAATGATTTGCTTACCGTAGTTCCATCAGGTAGTTAAATAAAAATGACGTGGAACAATAGCCACGTCTGATAAGAAAGGTACTGGGAAGAACCTGCAAATCCAGAACGAACTAATGCCCACGCCGTAGCGTGAGCGTATAGTCGTACCTCTGTGATTTGCTTAAGAAATTTCCCAGTTTCTTCTATATACAGAAATAGCTAAACGCCAATAAAAAATTCAAATCAAAAATAGGAGTTTTATTTCAAATACTTCATGTTACTTATTTTCTTCCCCTCTTGGCAGATCTTACAAAATAATCGGAGTGCATCTCGGAACTGCCTGTGGCTGTTCCGTAATCCATTTCAGCTTGTAGCTGAATTTCTTGGTATCACTATAGCAGAGTGTCACAAAAGTCCCAATTGTCCCTTTAAAATGTAGAAAAATATATCATCCTATCAGTTTTACAAAACAAAATACTCCGCACCATCTACTAATCTAATCCCAGCTCTGAAAGAGCGACATATACTAGCATAGGGTGAAGCCCTATGAAACAAAAGATTGATATGATAACCTAAGGCCTGAAAGGCCGAAATACCTTGTCGCCTTTCCGTCATTGCGCGCGTAGCAAAGCAATCACAGTCTAGCAATAAATACCTTTTTCTTATCAAAACATCTTCTATATTCATAAAATCCCGTAATCCATTTCAGCTTGTAGCTGAATTTCTTGGTATCACTATAGCAGAATGTCACAAAAGTCCCAATCGTCCCTTTTAAATTCATACAAAGCCCTCAGAAATATCCACAGGCTTTTCTAATCATGTATTAATCCGCTAATAATCATTTCAGCAATTCTCTCCTTATTTTATTCCCATATTTGTATTACCTCCTTTTCTCCCTTCTCTGCGGCCGTGTATTTGTATTAATCCGCAAATTCGCTAATCCGTTAATCATATAAAATCCCTTGTATTTCTCCCTCCTTTGGAGGGTCGGGGAGGCCTCTTTACGTCTAAAACCCAATGCGCACCAATTGTTTTGAAATGCGCACCAATTGTTTTCGAATGATAGGCAATTGTTTTGCAATGCGCACCTCGCTACCTTCAATGCGCACCTCTTTTTTGCAAATGAGAGGTAATAGTTTCTCTATGCGCACCCTAACGCTTTCCAATGAGAACCAATAGTTTTGTAATGCGCACCTCTTTTTTGTAAATGATAGCCTCGCACTTTCCAATGCGCAACATTATCTTTCCACTGCGAAGTTTTTTCCTTTAAAGGAGTCCCTCTTTCTTGCTCTAACCAATATAGTTTAGCACATTCCTAATATATAACTATACTATTATTACTACTTTTAGATACAAAAAAGCAATTAACTGTCCATTGTCATAACACCAGCTAACAACTGTCAGTTTTAACCATTTACTAATCGCTATATTTACCCGTTATCCATTCAGGATTTCAATCAATTAAATAATATGTCAAGCGAATTAAATGCCTTACAGGCTTCTAGAGTAAAAACAATAGATATTTCAGGTAGATTTTTTGTTATAGATAAAAACAAAACAGTTATCAATGCGTATAAGCCGTTAAAATCGGAGTGTGCAGAATATGCAGTAAACTTAGCCTTACTCAAAACACTAATCCCACTAAAAGATTACGAAGCTATTACAGGTATTGTCAACGATAAAACAGATTTAAAAGTAGTCGTTGCCGATTCTTTAGAAGAAATAGCGCACACTATGCTGGCATATTGTACCAAAGAAAAGAAAGTAGCTTTAGCTACTCCTTTTCATTTCTCTGCTTGGGATATTGAACGATTAAAAGAAGAAGATATTCTACCTACAGTTATCAGACTCTCCAAACTCATTACCCCATTATTAACCGATGTCAAGTTTATGGAGTACGAAATAACGGATATCATATTATCTACATTATTAGCTACAGCCACCACCTACGATGAATCTATAGGCACCCAAGGCACCACCTCCAACGATGCCTCTGCAGCCAATACAAGTATCAACACCCTTACCTTAACCATGATGGCTCAAATACGTCAGGTAAGGTTATTAAATGCAAGGAATAAAAAACTTAATCCAGCGTTTTATAGCGATCTTATTCTAAATACCCGCACACAGCATCCTGCCACTCGCTCTACTGGTATACAAGGATATGTTTTTAATAAATTAGGCAAAGGAGTAGCAAATCTTCGGGTAAACATTGTTGGTACAAACTTATTTGCAATGACCGATAAAGATGGTTTTTACAGCTTCCTAAAACTAACAATAGGTATGTACACCCTTCAAACAAGCAACGAAGGCGGCGATTCCGATTTACACGAAGTAGAAGTGTTCTATCGTCACATAACTACACAGGATTTTAATCTATAAAAATAATAACAACAAACAGAAAAGCCCTCAGTAAATCAAATTGCCGAGGGCATTTTTGTATTAACCCTTGAACTCATTAAACCTTTTAAACATTTTGAACTGTGATTGTTGATTACAAACCCCCTTCTCTGCGGCTTGTATTGGGCTCAAAACACAAGAATTGGAATAGAGAACGTATTTTATTACTTTCGCACCCTTCATAAAAGAGGCCGGCAAATACGTATGAGCAAGAAATACAAAGAGTTTTCAGGGTTAAACCTGCCGAACATAGAAAAAGAGATATTGGCAAGTTGGGAGCAGAATGATGCTTTTCAGAAAAGTGTTGCCATTCGCGAAGGTGCTACTCCATTCGTATTTTACGAGGGACCACCGAGTGCAAATGGTATGCCGGGCATTCACCACGTTATTTCGCGTACACTGAAAGACTTGGTATGCCGATACAAAACTATGCAGGGTTTTCAGGTAAAACGTAAAGGTGGCTGGGATACACATGGTCTGCCGGTAGAGCTGGGTGTTGAGAAAGAACTGGGTATTACCAAAGAAGATATTGGCAAGAAAATAACCGTAGAAGAATACAATCAGAAATGTAGAGAAGCAGTATTGCGCTACAAGAACGAGTGGGATAGTATTACAAAGAAGATGGGATATTGGGTAGATTTAAACGAACCTTATGTAACCTTCGAGAATAACTATATAGAAAGTTTGTGGTGGCTGCTGAAGAAGATGTATGATAGAGGGTTGCTTTACGAGAGTGTAAGCATTCAACCATATTCGCCTGCTGCTGGTACGGGTTTAAGTTCGCACGAACTGAATCAGCCGGGTACCTATAAAGACGTAAAAGATACGAGTGCAACTGCCATGTTTAAGGTATGCCTCCCCAACCCCTCCGAGGGAGGGGCTCAGCAACCTGCTAAAATTTTGGAACTACTTAAAATAGCTGAAGAGGCTTGGAAAGATAGTTCTGTGAACCCTCCTTCGGAGGGCAGGGAGGCTGTCTTCTTTTTAGCCTGGACTACTACACCATGGACACTTCCTTCCAATCTTGGTTTGACCGTAGGTGCTACTATAGATTATACCTTAATAAAGACCTTTAATCCATATACCCACGTTCCTGCGAATGTGGTGATTGCAAAAAATCTGATTGGTAAATACTTTAAAGCGGAAGCAGAGAATGGTGATTTTGATGCTTATTCTGCCGAAGTAAAAGCTACACCATGGACCATTATTGCAGAGTTTAAAGGCGCTGCTATTGAAGGGGCAAGATATGAACAATTGCTTCCTTTTGAAGCCAATACTCCTGAAGTTGCAGGTGGTGATCCTTTCCGTGTGCTTTGCGATTCTTTTGTAACTACCGAAGATGGTACGGGTATAGTACACACCGCTCCTGCTTTTGGTGCGGACGATTACAAGGTGGGCAAGAAATATGGTATTGGTATACTAACCATGGTAGACAGGAGGGGTAAATTCCTTAGCGGTATTCAGGATGGAATATTCCTGTATGGCGATGAATATGTAAAGGAAGATTACTTTACCGAAGCAGAAAAAGAAGCGGCATTTCAGCATCAGAAACAAATACTGGAAGCGCATGGCAAGGTAAAAGACCTGAAGAAGTACATGAGCGTTGATGATAGAATTGTACTGAAACTGCAGGAAGAGAACAGACTATTTAAGAAAGAAAAATACGACCATACTTATCCGCATTGCTGGAGAACCGATAAGCCAATCCTTTATTATCCATTGGATGCCTGGTTTATAAAGACCACCGCTTTGAAGGACAGAATGGTAGAACTGAATAAAACCATCAACTGGAAACCAAAATCAACCGGAGAAGGCCGCTTTGGAAACTGGCTGGAGAATATGGTAGACTGGAATCTGAGCCGTAGTCGCTACTGGGGAACTCCTTTGCCAGTATGGCGTACCGAAGATGGTACCGAACAGGTATGTTTAGGGTCTATACAAGAACTGAATGATGGCATCAGAAAGGCTAGCGAAGTATTGGGTGGTGATGTAAATAAGCACTACCTGCATCAGGGCATCTTGGATTTGCACAAGCCTTATGTTGATGATATTGTATTGGTTTCCCCAACAGGACAACCAATGAAAAGGGTTGCCGATTTGATAGATGTTTGGTTCGATTCTGGTGCTATGCCTTATGCACAATGGCATTTTCCTTTCGAAAATAAAGAAATATTCAGCAATAGCTACCCTGCCGATTTTATAGCAGAGGGAGTAGATCAGACCCGTGGATGGTTTTATACCCTGCACGCAATAGGATCGCTGATAAAAGAAGATATAGAAGAAGATCTGAAGAAAGCAGGCTTACCTACCGATAAAATAGATGGCAGAGCCTATAAAACCGTTGTATCGAACGGCTTGGTGCTGGATAAAAACGGCAATAAGATGAGTAAGCGTCTGGGCAATGTGGTAAATCCATTTGAAACCATTGAGAAATATGGTGCGGATGCTACCCGCTGGTACCTGATAACCAATGCATCGCCTTGGGACAACCTTAAGTTTGACCTTGCCGGTATTCAGGAAGTTCAGCGTAAGTTCTTTGGTACCTTATATAATACGTATCAGTTTTTTGCTTTATATGCTAATGTAGATGGGTTTAATTTCACAGAAGCATACATACCATTAGCAGAAAGACCGGAGATAGACCGTTGGATACTATCATCTTTAAATACGTTGAAGGCAAAATGTACTGCCGCCATGGACGACTATGAGCCTACCATTGTCGGAAGGTTAATAGAAGAGTTTGTAGACGAGCACCTGAGCAACTGGTATGTGCGTTTGTGCAGAAGAAGATTCTGGAAGGGCGATTATGAGCAGGATAAAATATGTGCTTATCAAACATTATATGAATGTCTGGAGACAATAGTACGCCTGATAGCGCCTATTTCTCCCTTCTTTAGTGATGTGGTATTTAATAATCTGAATGAAATAACGGGCAGATTTACCGAAACTTCTGTTCACCATGTGGCATATCCGAAAGCGGATACATCTTTCATAGATTCTTCGCTGGAAGAAAGAATGCAACTGGCTCAGGATGTTTCTTCATTGGTATTATCATTAAGAAAGAAAGTAAATATTAAGGTTCGTCAGCCATTACAAAAGGTATTAATACCGGTAATGGATCCTGCCATGAAACTACAATTAGAAAAGATAGAAGACCTGATAAAAGCGGAAGTGAATGTGAAAGAAATATCTTACATCACCGAAACGGAAGGGTTTATAAAGAAGAAGATAAAACCTAATTTTAAGCTATTAGGGGCTAAATTGGGTGGACAAATGAAGGAGGCGGCCGGTATTATTACCGAATTCAGTCAGCACCAGATTTCGGCTTTAGAGAAGGATTCTGTGATAGAAATTACACTATCTTCTGGAATTTTTGAACTATCTGCTACCGATGTAGACATTATAGCAGAGGACATTCCAGGATGGAGTGTAGCCTCTAAGGGAGCCCTTACTGTAGCACTGGACATTACCCTTACTGAGGAGCTTAAAAAGGAGGGAGATGCGAGAGAGTTAATAAATCGTGTACAAAATATTCGAAAAGAAAGCGGTTTTGATGTAACGGACCGTATCTTCGTGCAGTTGTTTGGAGGCGAAAGCATCAAACAATCAATTATTGACTATAACGATTATATTTGCCGCGAAATTTTAGCAGAATCAATTGTTTGGGTATCTGAATTGGCTAATGGTACTGAAATAGAGATAAATGAGGTTCAGTTAAAAGTGGATGTTTCTAAAAAAGCTTAAAACTATGGCTACAAAGAAATCAGCGCCTGTAAAGGCAGCTAAACCTGCTCCAAAAGCACCAGCAAAGGCAGCACCTGCTAAGAAAGCAGCACCTGCCCCAGCTAAAAAAGTAGCAGCGTCTGCTAAGATAGCAGCGCCTGCCCCAGCTAAAAAAGTAGTTGCACCAGCTAAGAAAGCAGCACCTGCTCCAGTTAAAAAAGCAGTTGCACCTGCTAAGAAGGCTGCACCTGCCCCAGCTAAGAAAGTAGTTGCGCCTGCTAAGAAGGCAGCACCTGCTCCAGCTAAGAAAGTAGTTGCACCTGCTAAAAAGGCAGCGCCTGCTCCAGCCAAGAAAGTAGTTGCACCTGCTAAAAAGGTTGCACCTGCTCCAGCTAAGAAAGTAGTTGCGCCTGCTAAAAAAGCGGCACCTGCTCCAGCTAAAAACGTTGTTCCTGCTAAGAAAGAAGTAGTGAAGAAACCAGAGATTAAAGTAGTAACACCAGTTAAAAAAGAAAAAATTGTGACAGAAAAGCCTGTTAAAAAACCAGCAGCTAAGAAGGTACCGCCTGTAAAGGTACCGGAGAAGGAAAGAGAAGACAGAAGACCTGTTGTAATAAAACAAGCAAAAGTGGTAACGGAAGATTTAGCTCTTAAAAGAGTTGCAGTAAAGCCTATTAAAGAGGTTAAATTGCCTAAAATAAGCGCTAAAAGCAGTGTTCCTTATCAACCAGGTTATGTTCCTTTAGATAAAAGAGTAGAAGAAGATAAACCAAACACTCCACTAGTAAAGTATAACGACTCTGATTTGAATGAATTCAGAGAAATCATCGGGAAAAAACTTGCTGCAGCTAAAAAAGAACTGGCATACTTACAAGGTATGTTTACCAGAAAAGATGCAGATGGCGAAAGCGAAGAAGCTCGTTATATGACTATGGAAGATGGTACTATCAGTATGGAAAGAGAGCAACTTGGACAGATGGCTAGTCGTCAGGTTACTTATATCGACCATCTTGAGAAAGCACTTATCCGTATTGAGAATAAGACTTATGGTATTTGTCGTGTTACCGGTAAATTAATAGATAAAGCCCGTTTACGTGCTGTACCGCACGCAACATTAAGTCTGGAAGCTAAGTTGGGTTTACATAAATCCAATATGGACTAAGCTCTTTTAATGACTTGTAATTATTATTAATGAACTTAATACATAAAAAAGTTGCCCATTACTGTGGCAACTTTTTTATTTGCCTACTACAACAACAAACAATCGGATTATTATGCAGAAAGTAGATCAAAATCTGCAACATAAATCAAATAGCATAAATCAAAGTTTCTGCAAGAGATGCTTTGATATTGTGTTTTCCGTACTATTGTTTCTATTTGTTTTTAGCTGGCTTTTCCCAATAATATATATTCTTATAAAACTTACTTCGAAAGGTGATGCTTTCTTTATTCAAAATAGAATAGGGCTGAATGGAGCTATTTTTAGTTGTTACAAATTCAGAACTTTACCACAGAGAGCTATCAATGAAGCAGAAACTTTTGTAACAAGCGAAAACTTACCTGCTACCAGTATTGGTAAATGGCTAAGGAAACTGAATTTTGATGAGCTACCACAGTTTATCAATGTATTAAAAGGAGAAATGAGTATTGTAGGGCCAAGGCCACATGCAATTGCTTACCATAATAAGTACGCAGAGTACATAGAACAGATAGACACCCGATTGCTGGTAAAACCAGGCATAACTGGTCTTGCACAGATAAAAGGTTATCGTGGCGACGTAGCGGATGAATCATTAAATAAACAAAAGACTATTAAAAGAATTGAACTGGATATTGACTATATCAATCAATGGTCCTTTGGGTACGATGTAAAGATTGCCCTTCTTACATTCTTACAAATTGCCGGCATTGGCAGCAAGTAATCGCTTGATTTAAACTTGTATTTCTGCTATTATTTTACCATGTGGATAAAAAAAATTGTGTTAATACACAATAAACTAATGCACCTTTTGCGTTAAATGCAGAGTTTGTAGATAAACTTCATTTAATTTGCTAACAAAATTCGTGCAATGAGACGTTGGTTTTATTATATAATCCCTATTGTGGTTTTTACATTATCTGCTTGCCATCGCAAACCGGTACAAAAACCTTTAGTATTTAATGAGCCTGAAAAGCCAGTAGAGGTAGTAGATGAACAACCTCCTGTTCCTTTTACCAGAGACTTGTACAACAAGCTGAGAGCAAGTAATATTGATTTCAGAAAAGTACAGTTTTATGTAGATCAGCAGTTGGTGCTTACTAGAAGTCTGGACAAGAATACGCTTACCGTAGAACAAGGAATTATTAAATATGCTAATGGAAAAAATACCAATGAGATATTGATTCCTCAACTTACTCCATGTAAAGTAGACTCAATTGATGCAGATGGTTTCAGAATGAAGTTTGATAATTCGAGCAATACCTTAAAGTTTATTAATAATAAATACTCTCCCGACTTCTTTATCTTCTCTGGAGCAAACTGGAAAGATGGATCTTGCGATGTAGTGTATAATAAACAAACCTATAGAGTTTCCTGCGGAACCTGTGCAAGTGCATCGGATGCAAAATTGCTGGTGCGTCAGAGCGATCTGGATAATAGTCAGCGTAATACTATTACTCTACCTGGTATAAAGGTAAATTAAGCAAATTATAATTGGCATTCCTGATTTCTGGTATTCAAATTGATATCCATTAAAACTATCATTACAGCATATAATATGAAAACAGTTATTGGCTTACTTTTATGTACCATTTTCCTTACCAACGTTTCTTTCGAACGTATAGCCAATAGTGACGATTATTATGTAGTGGTTACAAAGTCTACTTACGAGATGGCTATCTACAAATCCAATGGCACCTGGATAGCTACTTACCCTGTTGTATTTGGCAATAAAGATCTTGGCGATAAATTGTATGAAGGTGACAGAAGAACTCCGGAAGGCACTTATCATATTATCAGTAAAAGACCTCATGCAAAATGGTGTGACTTTTTTCAACTGGACTATCCTAACCAGGAAAATATTCAAAAGTTTAATGAGCGTAAAGCTAAAGGTATCATACCTTACAATGCAAGAATTGGAGGTGCGATTGGAATTCATGGAACATGGCCTAACGAAGATTTTGCAGTAGATGGAATGCAGAACTGGACCATGGGTTGCATCAGCACCAAAAACGAATACATTAAAGAGCTATTCTACATATTACCCGTTGGAACAAAAGTGATTATCCGTAGATAATTATTTCCCTTGTTTACTTTATTGTAAGGATTCTTACAACTTCCCCGATTTAATTTTTCAGAATTGTAATTGTGATGCTTCTTAAACTGGGCAAATACATAATTTCAATTATGATACCTATCAATCAGTAAAATGACATATATCATTTTGGTACTTTTTGTGATTATTTGTAGATAGATTTGGACTCTAAATAAAATCTTCATGAGAAAAATAGGTATCTTAACAGGAGGTGGCGACTGCCCGGGATTAAATGCTGTAATCAGAGGAGTAGTTCAAAAATGTCTTTTACATGATATACAAGTATTTGGTTTTCGTAAAGGATGGCTGGGTGCTTTAAGTGGAGATGGTAACGACCTTACGCTGGATATGGTAGAAGATATTCAAACCCTTGGAGGTACTATTCTTGAATCGTCGCGTACCAATATTATGAAGATTGAAAACGGTCCTGAGAAAGTACGGAAAGTAATGGAGCAGCTTGGTCTGGAAGGTATTATTGCCGTGGGTGGTGATGATACGCTGGGTGTAGCGAATAAGCTTCAAAAAATGGGTATGAATATGATTGGGGTACCTAAGACTATTGATAATGACTTATCCTGTACCGATTATACTTTTGGTTTTGATACTGCTACCAATATTGCTGCCGATGCAATAGACCGTTTACACACCACTGCAAAGTCGCACTCAAGGTGTTTTGTGGTAGAAGTAATGGGAAGACATACAGGTTGGATTGCCATTCAGGCAGGTATGGCTGCTGGTGCGCATATGATACTGATACCAGAATTTCCAAAGACTATTGAAGAGGTGGTAGAAAAAGTAATGGAAAGAAAAAACAGGGGTAAAAACTATTGTATTATTTGTGTAGCCGAAGGTTTTGAACTTGCTGGTACAGATCATTCTAATATTGAAACTGATGAATTTGGTAATGTACGCCTGGAGAAAAAAGAAATTGGTCCAAGTATTGCTAAACTAATAGAAGAAAAAACTGGAATAAATACCCGAGCTACTGTATTAGGACATTTAATTCGTGGAGGAACTCCTACTGCTTTCGATAGAGTATTAGGAACAAAATTAGGCGTTAAAGCTGCTGAATTAGTAATTGCCAATGCTTACGGATGCATGGTGGCATTGCAGGGTAATGTTATAGTTCCTGTAGATCTTGATATGGCTGTAACTACACAAAAAAGAGTGGATGCAGAGTTCTATCAACATGCTGGTTACTTCTTTGGATAGTTAGAATTCAACGTGAATCGTAAGGATACAACGTGAGTCGTGAGGAATACAAAATTTAAAAGCGTCCTTAGCAATTTTTGCAAAGGACGCTTTTGTATTTTTACACCACTTGATCAACAGCCTTAGCTGTTCTCTATGCTCTCTGTATTTCAATGTAATTGGATTCCTCGTGAATCTCACGACTCTTGCCTTAAACCTCTTGAACTAATGAAACTCCTGAAACGTTTCTACACATTAAACCTAAAGTGCATTACATCGCCATCCTGAACAATATATTCCTTTCCTTCTATTCTCAGCTTTCCGTTTTCTCTACAAGCGGCTTCGCTTTTATAAGTAACAAAATCGTTGTAAGCTATAACTTCTGCTTTAATAAATCCTTTCTCAAAATCGGTATGAATTACACTTGCAGCCTGAGGTGCTTTCCAGCCTTTGTGTATAGTCCATGCTCTTACTTCCTGTACCCCTGCAGTAAAATAAGTTTCCAGATCCAGTAAGTGATACGCAGTGCGGATTAATCTGTTCAGAGCAGGCTCTGTCATGTGGTATTCCTCCATAAACATCTGCTTATCTTCCGTATTATCCATTTCAGAAATCTGTGCTTCAATGTTGTTGCACATTACAATAATATCGGCACCTTCTTTAGCTGCTTCTGCCGATAAAATATCGGAATATTTATTACCAGTATGCATGCTAGCTTCGTCTACATTGGCTACATACAATACTGGTTTATCAGTCAATAAGAATAAATCAGCAATAGCCGTTTTTTCTTCTTTATCCAATCCCATAGAACGAATGCTTTTCCCTTGCTCCAGATGCGCTTTACAACGGATTAAAACTTCCAGTTCCATTTTCGATTTAGAATCTCCACCCACCTTCGCTTGTTTCTCGGAACGAGGAATCTTTTTCTCTACACTATCCAGATCCTTCAACTGAAGTTCTGTTTCTATTATTTCCTTATCGCTGATAGGATTAATAGCGCCTTCTTCTCTTAGAACGTTTTCATCTTCAAAACATCTTACCACATGAATGATAGCATCTACCTCTCTGATGTTTCCAAGGAATTTATTACCCAATCCCTCCCCTTTACTAGCTCCTCTTACCAGACCTGCAATATCAACAATCTCTAATTGTGTTGGAACAATTCTATTAGGCAATACAAATTCAGCTAACTTATCCAATCTTGGATCGGGTACATCTACCAGACCTATATTAGGCTCTATGGTACAGAAACGATAGTTACTTGCCTGTGCTTTTGCACTATTACTAACTGCATTAAACAGCGTTGATTTACCTACATTTGGTAATCCTACAATTCCTGCTTGTAAAGCCATATATCCTTATTTTATAATTTTTGGAAGCGCAAATGTATATTGACAACCGTTAAATCAATACTATTTCTCTACAGAACCAGTTAATTTGAATGTTTTAAGTGCTTATAACTTATTTTTAATCGCTCATTTTAATTACACTTATGGCTTTAAATATAGTTTGGGTAGCATTTTTTGTAATCGCATTTATCGTTGCCTGTATCAAATTTATCTTTATTCCTGGCAATACAGACATCTTTAAAATACTTTCCGATGGCATTTTTGATAGTGCCAAATCCTCTGTTATCGATGTTGCTTTTCCGTTGGCAGGTACCATGGTTTTCTTTTTAGGTATCATGAATATTGCCGAGAAAGCAGGGGCGATTCTAAAGCTTTCCAAGCTGTTGAATCCATTTATGAAAAGACTGTTCCCGGGTATACCCGATAATCATCCTTCTATGGGACATATGGTGATGAACTTCAGTGCCAATATGCTGGGATTGGATAATGCAGCTACTCCTTTTGGTTTAAAAGCAATGGAAGGCCTGCAAGAGATTAACGAAGAAAAAGATACCGCAAGCAATGCCATGATCATGTTCCTGGTACTGCATACCAGCGGATTGACCATTATACCATTGTCTATCCTTGCATATCGTCTTGCTTC